>CAZKZT010000044.1:9225-15472 GCA_964557265.1 uncultured Hyphomicrobium sp. | reverse complement strand
TCCCTGACCGGCCGGAAATCTTTGCTCCCGTGCCGTGTCCCATTGTGCGGGGATCGCGAGGCGCGCGCAACCGGGCGCCGGTCGTGTTGGTTCATGTTCCGAACGCAAGGCCGCACACGGGCGCAGGCTTATGCTCCGCGTGCTCCCCTTTACCGCATCGCCTCTCCCGCTCTATCGTGGGGCGCCCGAATCGCGCGTTGGGGGGACCGTCTCTCGGCTCGCCGGTGGTGCCAATCGCGGCGGGCGGCCGCCTCCCAGCGGTTACCGGACCAACGGCCAGAACGGAGTAGCTCGCATGAAGAAGATTCTAGACGAATTCCGGGAATTTGCCCTCAAAGGCAATGTTCTCGACATGGCGATCGGTATCATCATCGGCGGCGCCTTCGGCACGATCGTCCAGTCGCTGGTCAAGGACGTGATCATGCCGCCGATCGGCATGCTCATCGGCGGCGTCGATTTCTCCGATATCAGGCTGACACTGCGCGCCGCCGCCGAAGGCAAAGAAGCCGTGACGATGAACATCGGCGTCTTCCTCAACAACGTGATCAGCTTCCTCATCGTCGCGTGGGCCGTGTTCATGCTGGTCAAGGGCATCAACATGCTGCGTCAGCGCTTCGAGAAGGAGAAGGCGGCCGAGCCGCCGGCGCCGCCGCCGCCATCCGAGCAGTACCTCAAGGAGATTCGCGACGCGCTCGTGAACAAGTAGCGCCGCCGCACAGCCTAAAGCCGGAGGCCGGAGCGCGCGTCGCTCCGGCCTTTTTCATGCGTGCAGCTCAACCCTTCGGGCGACTGACGAGTTCGTTGAACCATGCGAGCACCTCGCGCGAATGGGCGCCGGGCGGATGCACGGGATAGAACGTGCGCTCGATGCGGCCGTCACGGATGGCCAAGGTCAGCCGCTTCAAATACACGGTGCCGCCGAGCGTGAATGTCGGCAGTTCGAGCGCCTGCTGGAACTGATACGCCGCATCGCTGACGAGCGCGAAAGGAAGCCGCAGCCGCCCGGCAAACTCCTGCTGCCACGCCGTATCCTGCGCGGACAGCCCGAAAACGCGGCCCTTGTTCTCGACGAAGGCGCGATGAAGGTTGCGGAAGCCTTCGGCCTCCGGGGTTGACCCATGCGCACCGGGAGTCTCGTCCCAGCCGGCGGGATCGTCGAGGCCGGGGCGGCCGGTCCACGGATAGACGAACAGGATCGACCAGCCTGGAAGTGTGCGGAAGTTGACCGGCTCGCCCGCGGTCGTCGGCAACGCGACATCGGGCATTACGAGGCCACGCTTCAGATGGCGCCCGCCACCGTCGTCAACCGGAGCCAGGAGGTTGCTCATGCGCCACCCGTCTTGAGGTAGCGATAGTGATAGGTGCCGGCGGACGTATAGCCGAGTGCCGCGTAGAGGCCCTGCGCCGGTGCATTCGTCGTCACGGCCTGGAGGCCGATGGTGTGCGCGCCGAGCGACCCCGCCCACGCCTCGAGCGCACGCATGACCGAGGCTGCCGCGCCCTGCCGCCGTGCGGCCGCCGCCGTCCCCACGCATTCCGCGATCACCGTGTTCTCATGGAAAACGCCGAGCGCCGTCGCGGCGACAGCGCCGTCGCGCAGCACCTCGGCGAACACCCGCGGGCCCGGAACGCGCGCGAGGATACCCGCGGCAAATGGGCGGCGATCAACGGTCACGTTGCTGAGGTACACCGACAGCCAGTCCGGCGACGGCGTCTCGCGGAGCACCACGTCGCCCGGCATCGCGAGCGGCGCAACGGGTTTGATCAACGTCGACACCGGATCATGGATCGCGTAGCCGCGTTCGGCGAGATGCGCATCGAGATCGCTTGGTTCCGACAGCGGGAAGCCGACCTGAAAGCGGACGGGTGCGCCACGCTCACGATAGAGGCGCTCGATCGCATCGATCGAATGCGCGACATCGTCGCCGTCGTAGAAGAGCGTCGAGACGGAATTGGCGCGCTGGGATCCACCGCCCGAGTAGCGCCACAGCCAGCCATCGACGCTGCGGGTTTCCTCGGCCGGCCACGCCCGCACGGCGCCACGCTCGATGCCGATCAGACCATCACGATGAAGAGCGCCGCCGGCTACCGTACCACCCGAGCCGCCCAGTGCGCCCGTTCCACTCATACTCAGCTCCCGCTCCGCTGATGGTCAGCCTTTTTCCCGCATCAGGCGCGCCTTCTGGCGCTGCCAGTCGCGCTTGGCCGAGGTTTCGCGCTTGTCGTGCAGCTTCTTGCCCTTGGCCAGACCGAGCTTGAGCTTCGCGCGGCCGCGGGCGTTGAAGTAGATTTCGAGCGGGATGAGCGTCATGCCCTCACGCTGGATGGCTTGCGCCAGCTTGTCCATCTCGCGGCGGTGGAGCAGGAGCGGCCGCGGCCGGCGCGGCTCGTGCTGGAAGAAGCTGCCGGCGAGCTGATACTCGGGAATGTGCGCATTGACGAGCACGAGGCCGTTGTTCTCGGCCGACGCGTAGCTCTCGGTGATGTTGGCCTGGCCTTTGCGCAGCGACTTCACCTCGGTGCCGGTAAGCGAGAGGCCCGCTTCCCAGGTGTCCTCGATAAAATACTCGAACCGCGCCCGCCGGTTCTCGGCGACCACCTTGCGGCCGTCATCTTCCTTCTTCGACATCGCGGGCAATACTCATGTGGCGCGCAGCGGCTATCGCCGCAGCACGGTCATCTGGAGCCATCCAATATAGGGATGGGCGCGCCCCAACTACAGGGGCTTCAATGTTGCAGCTACTCGGCGGCTTTTACCGCGAGCAGGCCGGCGTGCGCCAGCGCCGCGTCAATCGTCTTCTTGCTCGCCTCGCCGAGCGGCGCCAGCGGCAGGCGGCAGTCCGGCGTCTCGATCAGACCGAGACGGTAGGCGGCGTACTTCACTGGCCCTGGGTTGGTCTCGCAGAACAGCGCGCCGTGCAGCGGCAGCAGGAGATCCTGGATCTCGAGCGCGCGCTTGAAGTTGCCGCCGAGGCAGGCGTTCTGAAACTCGGCGCACAGCTTCGGCGCGACATTCGACGTCACCGAGATGCAGCCATTGCCACCGTGAGCCATGAACCCGAGACAGGTAGCATCCTCACCCGACAGCGCCGACCACGGCTTGCGGATCAGCATACGATGCTGCGACTGGCGCTCCATGTTCGCCGTCGCATCCTTGACGCCGGCAAAATTCTTGAGCTCCGAGATCCGCGCCATCGTCTGCGCCGAGATGTCGACCACCGTGCGCGGCGGCACGTTGTAGACGATGAACGGCAGGTCGACCGCGTCGTTGATCGCCTTGAAATGAAGGAACAGTCCCTCCTGGGTCGGCTTGTTGTAGTAGCCAGTGGAGTGCAGCGTCGCATCGGCGCCCGCCTTCTTGGCGAAGGCAGTCAGCTCGATCGCCTCTTCGGTCGAATTGGAACCGGCGCCGGCGATGACGGGCACGCGCTTCCTCGCCTGCTGGACGCACAGCTCGACAACATGCATGTGCTCGTCGTGGCTCAGCGTCGGCGTCTCGCCGGTGGTGCCGACGGGCACGAGGCCATGCGAGCCCTGCGCGATCTGCCAGTCGACGAATCGCTGGAAGCTCTGATCGTCGACTTTATTGTTCTTGAACGGCGTGATCAGCGCTGTGAACGAACCCTTGAACATGGTTTTCCTCCGCTCGTTGCTCGCTGTCGAGCGCCTCTCATCGGCCCTGTGGCAGGCCCCGGCGCTGGCCGTTTGCCGAGCCTTCCGGCGGATCACCCGCGGTACAGGCTCGATATGAGGCGCCTGTATCTCACATTTCACCTTTGCCCGAAAGCCTGCAAGTTTCACTGCTAGGCTACAGCCATGCAATGTGAACGCGCGCCGGAATGGCCGAGCGGGGAGAGACGGATCATGGGTTTGGGAAACTGGGGCGCGAGCCGGCTCGCATGGGCCTGTGCGTGCCTCACGCCGCTGGTCGTCGCGGCGGGCGTCGCCGTGACGATGGCTGGTAGCGCGGCGCGCGCCCAAACGGCGGGCGAAGCCGCCAAGACAAAGGCAGTCACCAAGGCCAAATCTGCGACCAAAGCCGCATCCAGCACGACCGCCAAACCGGCGCCGAAGTCGAAATCGAGCGCCACGCCGGCGCCGGAGCGCGTTGCTGACGCCCCCTCCCCTGTCGAGAGCGACGACAGCGCCCCGACGAGCCTCGCGCCACCGAAGTCAGCCCGCGCCACGGTTCCGCCCGCGCTGCCGGACGGCCCCGAAGCGGCCTATTTCGCGAAGCTCGACGCGCTGGTTGCGCCGCTGCATACGCGCCGGCCCACGGATGAGGATGCCAAGCGGCTGCGTGATGCGCTCGCGGCCGTCGAGCGGCGCGATATGGACGAGGCGCGCGCGCAAGCCGCCAAGATCGCCGAACCTGCCGCACGCACGCTGATCGAGTGGTTCGCCCTGCGCGGCGGCATCGGCGCGGCGCGCGACTTCACGGCCTTCATGTCCGCCAACCCGTCATGGCCCGATACGAGACTGCTCACCCAGCGCGCCGAGCAGCAGCTTCTGTCGGGCGGCGGGCCCGCCAAGGAGATCGTCGCGTTCTTCGGGAACCGTGCGCCGCAATCTGGCGCGGGTGCGATTGCGCTCGCCTCGGCGCATCTCGCACTCGGCGATGAAGCGCGCGCGAAGGCCGCCGCAGTCAAGGCGTGGCGCGACAATGAGATCGCGGCATCCGCGGAAACGGGCTTCCTCGGCCGGTTCGAGCGCTTCCTCGATGCCGCCGATCACAAGCGCCGCCTCGATGGGCTGCTTGTCGACGAGGGCCGCTTTGCCGCCCGGCGCAACCCGCGTGTCGCCGCGGCGCGCCGCCTGTTGCCGAAGCTCGCTGAACCCGAGCGTCAGAAAGCGGCGGCGCGCATCGCCGTCTATGCCCGCTCGAAGCAGGCGGCCAAACTGATGGCCGCACTACCCGCCGCCGCGAACGATGGCAAAGACTGGGGGCTGCTGTTCCAGCGCATCCAGCTTGCCCGGAGCCAGGGTAAGGAGGACGAGGTTGCCAGGCTGCTGAAAGGTGCCCCTGCCGACGCCGATTCGCTGATCGATCCCGACTCGTGGTGGCTGCACCGGCGCTGGGCTGCCTACGAATTCCTCGGCGCCGGTCGCCACAAGGACGCCTACGAGATCGTTCGCGCGCCTGGTCCTCTGACCGTGAACCCGCTGAAGGACGCGACGTTTCTCGCCGGGTGGATCGCGCTGCGCCACCTCAAGAACCCCAAGGGGGCGCTTTCCTATCTGGAAGCATCGAGTGCCGCCGCCGACGGCCCGCTTTCCGCGGCGCGTGCGCTCTACTGGCTCGGTCGCAACCATGAGGCGTTGAACCAACCGGCAGAGGCCCGCAAGCGCTATGAGGAAGCCGCGACGCGCATCGACACGTTCCACGGCCAGCTCGCGCGCCACAAGCTGACGGATGGCCCGATCGACATTGCGCCGCCGCTGCCGGCGCTGCCGTCGGCGGAGGTCGCGCGCACGTTCGCCGACAACGACCTCGTGCGCGCGGCGCTCCTCGCGCATCACGCCGACGCCGGCCGCGGCATCACCCGGATGATCTTCGCGCATCTGCGCTATCGTCTCGCGAGCGAGCCCGAAGTGGCGCTGCTCGCCCACCTCGCCGCCGGTCTCGGCGACAATCAGATGGCGATCCGCGTTGCCAAGACCGCGGTCGCGCGCGGCATGAACCTGTTCGCCTATTCCTATCCGACACATCCGTTGCCCCAGTACACGCCGCTGCGCGCGTCGCCGGAGCGTGCGATGCTGCTCGCGATTGCGCGCCAGGAGAGCGAATTCAACCCGCAGATCGTGTCGCATGCCGGTGCGCGCGGCCTGCTGCAGGTGATGCCGATCACCGCCCGCCACATTTGCAGGGACCATAAGATCAAGTGCGACATCCCGCGGCTCAATACGGATTCGGCCTACAATGCGATGATCGCCAGCGCTTATATCGGCGACCGCAAGAAAGAGTTCGCGGGAAGCTACGTGCTGACACTCGCAGGCTACAACGCGGGACCAGGGCGCGCGCGTCAGTGGGTGCGCCGTTTCGGTGATCCGCGCGAGAAGGGCGTCGATCCGATCGACTGGATCGAGACGATCCCATTCGAGGAAACGCGCGAGTACGTGAAGAAAGTTCTGTCGAACCTTCAGATGTACCGCGCCCGCCTCGGCGAAACGAAGCCGGTGCGGCTGGTGGCGGATTTGAACAGGTAGCTGTCGCTGTCGGCGGATGCCAGCATCCGAAGGTGCTGGC
>CAZKZT010000044.1:0-9215 GCA_964557265.1 uncultured Hyphomicrobium sp. | reverse complement strand
TTCTCCCCGCAAGAGCGGGGAGAAGGTCGGGATGAGGGGCGGCGGCATACGCCGACGTCAGCAGTTGTTGCCGCCCCTCACCCTAACCCTCTCCCCGTAAGCACGGAGAGAGGGGATTCCGGCGTGCTCGCGGCGATGGTGCCTACCTACTTACACCGCGAGAACAACCCGCGATCGTAGTGGAAATGATCGCGGTGGAGAGCGTTGTACTCCGGGCCGATGGCGACGCGGAAATAACGGCAGGCGCGCGCGTGGATCTCGTGCAGGAAGCGCGCCTCGGGACCGGATCCGGACCAATCACGAAGCACGCTGATGCGGCGTCCGTTGGCGAGCGTGAAGCCGGCGATATCGAGCGCGTTGGCCGTCGCGTGCTGGCTGCGCGCAGCGAAGCTGAATTTACCACCACGCACGTTCCGGCAGGAATATGAGCCCATGTGCTGCACCGACGTCACGCGCGCGCCGAACCGCGCGAGCGCAAGCGGCTGAACGTCATGGGCGAGCCACATCGCGATCCCGGCTGCGACTTCGCAGGATACCGTGCCGACGCTGAGGGCTGCACCGCCCGCGCTCGAAATCCGCACCGCATTCTCCCAGCCGCAGCCGTCCTTGACCGGGTTGTCGCGCACAGGCGTCGCGACGATGTGCGGCGCCTTCAGCACACGCGTGCACAGCGCGCGATCGCGCTTCAGCTCCGCGATGCGCCAGTCGACCAGCCAGGCATTAGGGGACGCGATGTCGAGAGCCGGCAGCGGACTCCAGGCGGCGGGTATCAACCCTTGCCGGAACACCGCGAACAGGATGATCGCAATCGCGACGACGAGCGAGGCGGCGCGGATGCGTGGCCGGCGCGCTGCGCGGCGCTTGCGTGGCGCGGTTCCTGAAGCGCCGTCATCCGGCGTGCTGTCCTTGCCGTCCACCCTGTGTCACACCCCGGCTGCCTGCATCCGCGCTCTAATAGCGCGTGCCGCCGTAGAGACACAACGGATCGAGAACCGGCGTATTGCGCGGGCCTTCGGTCTTGGTCGCGAGTGCCAGCATCCGCTCGCGCGTCTCGGCCGTCGTCATGCCCGTTGCGCCGTGCTGGACGCAGGCTGCTAGTCCTGCTGCAAGCGCTACAGCTTCGGCCGAGTCCGTTGCTTGCGGTACGATGCCTCCGAACCATGATCCGCCACGCCCCAACAACAGCGCGTCGATGCGAGGGGCGCCAGGGCGCGTGAGCGTGCCGCGCGCCATCGTTTCGTTGACGGCGGCGACGATCAGCGCCCCCTTGAGATTGAGCGCGCCTGGATACTGCGGCCGCCCCTGCGCAACCGCATCGGCATCGCCCGCCGGCAGAATGAGAAGCTGATCCGGGATCTGCTCGGCGGCCTGACGGAAGAACTCCCACGTCTCCTTGTCGTCACCCCAGAACGGCACCGCGACGATCCGTGCGGGCGTTGCGGCCGTGAACGCCAGTGCGCGCGCCAGCATCAGCTTGTCGTTGAGGTCGACGCGTACGGGCACGAGCCGGGCGTGGCGGTAGGTCGACAGGATGCGCCGGGCGAGAATGGTGTCGATTGCACCGGCTTCGTTGCCCGGCAACGACGTCGCAGCGTACGGGCGATTGTCGCCATCGATCAGATCGAGGCCGAGAATGTCGCCTTCGCCATCGCGTGCGAGGCGGTCGCGGATCTCTTCGTGCGTGTAATCGATCCCCGTGGCGATCATCGCGATGGCGATGCCGCCCGGATCGCGCCCGGGCGGGACAGGCGGTTTCTCGGGCTGGAACCTGATCACAGGCGGCTGCGGCGCCTGGGCAAGCGCCGCCTGAGTCAACGCGAATGCGAGGATCACCGCGGCGATCGCGCCGACGATCCGTTTCAGCAGGTCCGCACGCTCGTCTTCGTCGTCGATCATACCGTCTCCGTAGCGGTGGGCGGCAAGTGAACCGGCCCTGCGAAGAGCTCGCCGGATCGGCCACAGCGCGGCGATGGTGCGCAGGAGGCCGGTCGATTGTGCAACGGCGATGGCAGCTTGCACGTTGCCGGCCGCGTCAAAGGGTCTTTTCTGCGACCTTGCCGCTCCATCGTATCCGCCATCAACGCGCGGGGCCACTGGACTGGATCAGCGTCGCTCGTCCCTCCTCTCGCCTTCTGAACCGCTATGCACCCCATGCGGCCCGGCACTCCCGGACGGAACCCGGAAATCGCCGCCAACTGCCTTGACAGCGGCGAGTCCTCACGCTTTGTTGCAAATAGTTTGCAATAGCAGATCAACCTGCGCGGGGTTCGGAATGAAGGTTACCAGGCGGCGACTGATGTCCGGGACGGCAGCGGCCCTCGCAGGGCTCGGCGCGGTTGCTGCGTGGGGCCCCGCCTTCGGGCAACCTGCCGCTAAGCCGCGCAGCGGCAAGCTCCGGGCGGTCACCACGTTCACGGTGCTGCAGGACATCGCCCAGAACGTCGCCGGCACGACTGCAGTCGTCGAGGCCATCACTCGGCCTGGCGCCGAAATTCACGACTACCAGCCTACACCGCGCGACATTCTCAAAGTACGCGGCGCCGATCTCGTGATCTGGAACGGGTTCAACCTCGAGCGCTGGTTCGAGCGCTTCATGCAGGACGCCCAAGGCGTGCCGAGCGTCGTGCTGACCGAAGGGATCGCGCCGATGCCGATCCGCGAGGGGCCCTACCTCGACAAGCCGAACCCGCACGCCTGGATGTCGCCACGGAACGCGCTGACCTATGTCGACAATGTTGCGGCGGCCTTCGCGCAGGCCGATCCCGCCAACGCCGCCACGTATCGCGCCAACGCCGACGCCTACAAAAAGCAGATCAATGCGCTCGATGCGCCGCTGCGCGCCCGCCTCGCCGGCATCCCAGAGGATCAGCGCTGGCTTGTCACCAGCGAAGGCGCCTTCAGCTATCTCGCGCGCGATTACGGTTTGCGCGAGTTGTATCTGTGGCCGATCAATGCCGACGAGCAGGGCACGCCGCAGCAGGTGCGCAAGGTGATCGATCAGGTCCGCGCCCACAAGATTCCGGTCGTGTTCAGCGAGAGCACCGTCTCCGACAAGCCTGCCCGTACTGTCGCGAGCGAGACGGGCGCGCGCTACGGTGGCGTCCTCTACGTGGACAGCCTCAGCACAGCCGACGGCCCCGTGCCGACCTACCTGAAGCTGCTCGAAGTGACGGTGGACACCATCGCGAAAGGCTTCGGCAAATGACGATGCGCGTGGCGGCGGCTCCCGATGGCGTGCGCGAGGCTGCGCCTGCGTCGAGAGCATTGGTCGTCGATGATGTCTCTGTGCGCTATCCGAACGGTCATTCGGCGCTGAGCCACGTCACGTTCAGCCTTTCATACGGATCGATCTGCGGGCTTGTCGGTGTCAACGGCTCCGGCAAGTCGACGCTGTTCAAGTCGATCATGGGTTTCGTTACGCCCGCGACCGGACAGGTGCGGATCGACGGTGGACCGGTCGCGGATGCGGTGCGCACCAATCGGATCGCCTACGTGCCGCAAAGCGAGGAGATCGACTGGACGTTCCCGGTGCTGGTCGACGATGTCGTGATGATGGGACGCTACGGCCGCATGGGTTTCATGCGGCGCGCCAGTGCCGCCGATCGCGCGGCCGTCGGCGATGCGCTGGCGCGGGTCGACATGACCGCATTCCGCCGCCGCCAGATCGGCGAACTCAGCGGCGGCCAGCGCAAGCGCGTGTTTCTTGCCCGGGCACTCGCACAAGAAGCCAGCATCATCCTGCTGGATGAACCGTTCACCGGCGTCGATGTGAAAACCGAGCACGCGATCGTCGATCTGATGCGCGAACTCCGCGCGCAGGGCCGCCTGCTGCTGGTCTCGACGCACAACCTCGGCAGCGTGCCGGAGTATTGCGACCACGTCGTGCTGATCAACCGCCATCTCGTTGCTGCGGGGCCGACAGCGGAGACATTCACACAGCGCAATCTCGAGGCGGCGTTCGGTGGCGTTCTGCGCCATTTCCGGCTGACCGGCGACGCGCTTCACGATGATGCGGACGCGCGGTCACTGACCGTGCTCACCGACGATGAACGCCCGGTCGTATTCTACGGCACGCATGCCAACGAGAGCCCGACCGGCCCCGCCGCCAAGCAGGAGCCATCCGCCGCCAAGACACCGGGGCCGCGATGATCGAGACCCTCCTCCAGCCGCTCACGTATGACTACATGCTGCGCGCGATCTGGGTCAGCGCGCTGGTCGGTGCCGTATGCGCCTTTCTCTCCTGCTTCCTGATCCTCAAGGGCTGGTCGCTGATGGGTGATGCGCTGGCGCACTCGGTCGTGCCGGGCGTCGCGCTGGCCTACATGTGGGGCTTTCCGTTCGCGATCGGCGCGTTCTTGGCCGGCGGTCTCGCCGCGCTCGGGATGGCGCTCGTGCGCGCGCGCTCCCCGCTGCGCGAGGATGCTGTCATCGGCGTCGTGTTCACGAGTTTCTTCGCGCTGGGTCTCCTGATCGTCTCGATCTATCCGACCTCGGTCAACGTCCAGCGCATCATTCTCGGCAATATCCTCGCGATTCCGCCGGAGGACGCGGCGCAGGTCGTCATCATTGGTGCCGCGGTGATGGCCGTCCTGCTGCTGACCTGGAAAGACCTGCTCGCCGTCTTTTTCGATGAACGCCACGCGCGCAGTATCGGTCTCAGTGTCACGCCGCTGAAGGTGATGTTCTTCGCGTTATTGAGCGCGGCGACGGTTGCCGCGCTCCAGACGGTCGGTGCCGTCCTCGTCATCGCCATGGTCGTGACGCCTGGCGCCACCGCATACCTGCTGGCGGACCGGTTTGGCGTGATGGTGACCATCGCCGTCATTCTCGGCGCGGCGACGAGCGCGGTGGGATCCTACGTCAGCTTCTTCGTCGACGGCGCCACCGGTGCCCTGATCGTGGTGTTCCAGACGGCGATCTTCATGCTCGTGTTTCTGTTTGCGCCGAAGCACGGCTATCTGGCGGCCCGGCGCGTGCGCGATGCCGTTTCCGGGGAGCGCGCACCTTGAGTACGTTCGCCGCCTACATCATCGAGCCGCTGTCACTCGATTTCATGCAACGCGCGCTCGTCGTCGCGGTCATCGTTGGTGCGGTCTCCGCCGTCCTCTCGTGCTACGTCGTCCTCAAGGGCTGGTCGCTGATGGGCGATGCAGTGTCGCACGCGGTCCTGCCGGGCATCGTCATTGCGCACATCGTCGGCGCGCCGCTGGCGCTCGGCGCCTTCGCAACCGGACTTCTGTGCGCTGTCCTGTCCGGCTTCCTTCGCGCCAACTCCAGGGTGAAGGAGGATACCGTCCTTGGCATCGTATTCTCGGGTCTCTTCGCGCTCGGTCTCGTGCTGTTCACGAAGATCGATACGGGCGAACATTTGTTGCATATCCTGTTTGGCAACCTGCTCGGTGTGCGCTGGAGCGATATCGTCGAGGTGGCCATCGTCGGCGGTATCACGCTTGCGATCGTGCTGGCGAAGCGCCGCGACCTGCTGCTCTACTGTTTCGACCCGACCCACGCGCGCGCCATTGGGCTGCCGGTGACGCTGCTTCATTATGGACTGCTGGCACTCCTCGCCGCCACGATCGTCGCGGCGCTCAAGGCGGTCGGCATCATCCTGGTGATCGCGATGCTGATTGCACCCGGCGCGATCGCGTTCCTGCTGACCCAGCGCTTCGACATGATGCTTCTGATCGCCAGTGCGTCGGCCATCGGCACGTCCGTGGCCGGCACGCTGATCAGCTTTCATATCGACGCCGCGACCGGTCCGACGATCGTCGTCCTCCAGGCAGCCCTGTTCATGATCGCCCTGCTCGCCTACAGCTTCCGTCAGCGACCGACCTCCGACATCCAGCCTGCGGCCTGACGGCGGGCTGGTGCGGGGCGTCCGTGGCGTCCGGCGCACAGGCGGCGGCGAAAGCGGCGCCGGCTCCTTGCGCCCGTCCCATTCTTCGCGGACAGTGCGGCACAGAACTGCGCCGGAACCGCCTTCATGAGCCTCCCCGACAAGTTTCTCCAGCAGTGGTACTTCCACGTGCCGGACCGGCTCATGCTCGCGCTGATGGGTGTGCTTGCGGTCCAGTTTCTGCTGGCGCTCGCACTCGCGAGCTTCAACCGCGATGCCGTGCCCCTGCGCATCCTGGCGGCCATCACAACGCCCGTGATCAAGCCCGTCCGCTTCCTGACGCCGCGCATTGTCCCGACCGTGCTCCTCCCCGTCTCCGCGATCGCGCTGCTGATGGTCCTGCGCATGATCCTCTATATGGCGTGCGCCGCGTTCGGCGTTCGGCCCGTGCTGTGAGGCCCGCCATGACGAGCACGCATCATCGCCGCTATTCCGCGCCACATATCGCGCTCGTCGTGCTGATCATTGCCACCGCGTTCTTCAACGGCCAGCGTTTCTCGCCAGTCTATGACATCGTCTTCTTCAATCTGCGGCACTTTGTGGCCGGTACGGCGTTCGCGCGGCCGCCCACATTCTTCCACCTGATCACGGTTCTGATCGCGCTGATGACGCTGTTCCTCGGCGGCATCCCGGCGGCACTCTACGAGCGCGTGCGCGGCCACTCGCGCAGCACCATCGTGTCGCTCCTGCTCTGGCTTGCGGCGACTGCCGCCCTCACCTACCCGGCGGCGAAGGCGTTTCTCGTTCCGGCCGACTGAGCGGCTACAGCCGCGCTGCAGCCCGTTTGGCAATGGCCGCCCGCTCCGCCTGGCGCTTGGCCGCCGCGGTACGTGCGCGATCGACGATCTCAGGCCCGGCACCTTCCGGCGAACCGGCATTGAAGGGCGGATGGGGATCGTACTCGATCCCGAGCTGGATCGCTTTCGCGAGATCGTCGCCGAACGCCTCCGCGGCGACCTTGAGCGCGAAGTCGATGCCTGCCGTCACGCCACCGCCGGTGATGACATTGCCATCGACGACAACGCGCTCGGCGACGGGTGTTGCGCCGAAGTCTGCGAGCAGGTCGCGGCTCATCCAGTGCGTCGCCGCCCGTCGTCCCTTGAGCAATCCCGCGGCGCCAAGCACGAGCGCGCCGGTGCACACGCTCGTCACGTAGCGTGCGCCCGCCGCCTGCTTTTTGAGGAAGGCCAGTGTTTCGGCGTCCTCCATCAGCGGGTTCATCCCGCCGCCGCCGGGCACGCAGACGAGATCGAGCTGCGGACAATCGGCGAACGTCGTATCCGGCACGATGCGCATCCCGCCACCTGCTTTGACAGGCTCGAGCGTTTTCCAGATCAGGCGGACTTCGGCCTGCGGAAACTTCGTGAAGACCTCGTAGGGCCCCGTCATGTCGAGCTGCGTGATGTCCGGAAACAGCAACAGACCGATGCGAAACGTCATGGCGGTTATCCTTGCTTCTCAAGGCAGCGGCAGCAACAATCCGCGCGCACGCACACAACACGAACCGATAAAAAGGAGCAAGACCAATGGCGCGCATGGAGGACATCCTGCAACGCGAAACGAAGGCGTTGGTCTTCGATCTCTACGGCACCGTCGTCGACATGCAGTCGGGCCTGACCGCCGCGGTTACCCCATTTCTCAAGAAGAAGGGCTGGGAAGGCAATCCGTCGAGCTTCGTGACCTGGTGGCGGCGCACCCACTTCGAGGACAGCATGATCGATGGCCTGCTCGATCGAGGCCACACGCCCTATCGCCAGATTGGCCACCGCGCCGTGTCGCAGGTGATGGACCGCTGCGGCATTGCGCACACGCAGGCCGAGGTGCAGTGGCTCGTCTCTCAGATCGTCGAGCTGAAGCCGTTTCCCGACGTGATCGCGGCACTCACACAGCTCAAGACCCGCTATAAACTCATCATCCTGTCGAATGGTGATCGCGATATGCTCGACGCCGCGCGCCCGCATATCGGCTTCGAGTTCGATCACATCGTTTCCGTGCAGGAGGCCGGTTACTTCAAACCCCACTTCGCGACCTACGCGGCGGCCGAGCAGATCATCAACGCCGAATGGCCGGCGATCGAACGCTCGAGCATCATTTTTGTCGCCAATCACGCCTTCGACTGCATCGGCGCCAAGGCGCATGGCTTCCGTACGGCCTTCGTCGATCGCCGCAAACGGCCGTTCGGCCAGTCACCGTATCAGCCGGATGTGATCGTCGCCCATTTCGCCGAACTCGCGGCGACTTTGGCACCGCCGCACTGAAACAACGCCCCCACGGAGCTCCGCATGCCGACGCATCCCCCCGCCACGCCTGGAATGCCACTTGCCGACGTCGATACGCCAGCCTTGTTGGTCGATCTCGACGCCTTCGAGCGCAATCTCCAGCACATGGCGGACGCGGTGACCAAAGCCGGCGTGCGGCTGCGGCCTCACGCGAAGACGCACAAATCCCCGATCATCGGCCACAAACAGGTTGCCCTCGGGGCCGTCGGGCTGTGCTGCCAGAAGGTGTCGGAGGCGGCCGCGATGGTCGAGGGCGGCATTCGTGACGTCCTCGTCTCCAACGAGGTGATCGGTGCGCGCAAGCTCGATCGTCTCGCGGCACTCGCGCGTCAGGCGCGGGTTATCGGCTGCGTCGATAACCCCCTTGGCGTCGAGCAGCTTGCCGCTGCCGCTGCGCGGCATGGCGCGAATGTGGAAGTCCTTGTCGAAATCAACGTCGGCGCCAGCCGCTGCGGCGTCGATCCGGGGGAACCGGCCGTAGCGCTCGCCCAAGCCATCGCGCGCGAGAAGCACCTGCGCTTCTCAGGCCTCCAAGCCTACCAGGGCCGCGCCCAACATTTCCGCACGATCGAGGAGCGCCGCGCCGCGATCGACGAAGCCATCGCGCGCACCAAGACGACCGTGCAAGCGTTGAAGGCTGCCGGGCTGTCCTGCGACATCGTCGGCGGTGCCGGCACCGGGACATTCGAGCTGGAAGCCGCAAGCGGCGTCTACAATGAAATCCAGGCTGGCTCGTATGTTTTCATGGACGCGGACTATGCCCGCAACCTGCGCGCCGACGGCGGAGCTTACGATACCTTCGCCCACGCGCTGTTCGTCTACGCGACCGTCATGAGCATGACGCAGGCCGACCGCGCGGTCGTTGACGCCGGCCTCAAGGCCTTCTCCTTCGAAAGCGGGCCGCCGACGGTGCCCGACTTTGCCGGCGCCGTCTACGAGCGCCCCTCGGACGAGCATGGCAGCCTCAACCTCACCCAGAGCAACGCGCGCCCTGGGCTCGGGGACAAGGTGCGCCTCATTCCTGGTCATTGCGATCCGAC
>CAZKZT010000043.1:0-15521 GCA_964557265.1 uncultured Hyphomicrobium sp. | reverse complement strand
GCCGCATTCCAGAACATCAGCCGTTTCGGCGCCGTTCCGGTGATCGACGGCGCGGGCTTCATTCTGCCGGAGTAGCGTCCGTCAGTGCCGCGACAGCCACTCCCGGGCGCGCCGCTGGGCCTGACCGATCTCGGCCTTGCTCATCTCGGCCGCGAGCTCACTGCGATAGAACTTCGCTTCACGGTTGCCGCGCAGCGCCGCGAGATTGAACCACTTGTGGGCTTCGATCATATCGACCACGCCGTCGCGGCCGCTGCAGTAGGCGAGCCCGAGCTCGAACAGGGCGTCGGGGGCACCGCTCGGCGCGGCGACATTGGGGAAATCCTGAATGGAAACGTCGAACCTGGCCATGACGTACGCAACTCCTATCCCGTCACTGATCCATCGAATGCTGCCACGCTTATTCAGGCGCGGGCATAACCCGCACCTTTCGCCAGATCCGATGAGGAAGAAGTAAATTCGCGCAAATTTGCTCTAAATCGACTGCGAACGACTGGGTTACTGCTTTATCAACAGCCGATCAGCGGCAAAACAAGGCGATCTATTTCAGTACAGTCATTTGCAAGATCATCGGCGATCCGGTCGCATTGCCCTAACCACGTCTGCAAATTCAACGAGAAGGCGGATAAAAACCCTTTGGTCGCGGCGGCTCCCGATGCCCTGAGACGTCCACGCGCGCGCATTCTCCAGCCGCTGCGGCGGGTGGCGCTCTTGAGACCCGGTGCCGGGCAATGTATTGCTCCCCGCAAGACTCTGGGTATGGGGATGCAGGTCGATGGTGACGCGCGAGGAAGGGCAGCTCATTGCGGTGGTCGGCGGGTCCGGTTTCATCGGCCGGCACACGGTGCGCGCACTGGCGCAGCGGGGATACCGGGTGCGCGCGGTGGTACGCCGGCCGGATCTCGCGGGGCACCTCCAGCCGATGGGCGGCGTCGGCCAGATCCACGCCGTGCAGGGCAACGTCCGGTTTCCCGAGTCCATCGCCCGCGCGCTCGAAGGTGCCGACGGGGTCGTCAATCTGGCCGGCATTCTGTTCAAATCCGGTGCCCAGACGTTCGATGCGATCCATGCCGCCGGCGCTCGCACGGTGGCCCAGGCCGCCCGTGATGCTGGCGCGCGGCGCCTGATCCACATTTCAGCCCTCGGCTCCGACCCCAAGTCCCCCGGCCAGTACGGCCGCACCAAATCAGCGGGCGAATCGAGCGTCCTCGAAGCGTTCCCCGAGGCTGTAATCCTCAGGCCGTCGCTGGTCTTCGGGCCCGAGGACAGCCTCTTCAATCGATTTGCGGCCATGGCGCAGATGTCGCCCGTCCTGCCGCTCATCGGTGGCGGGCGGACGCGTTTCCAGCCCGTCTATGTCGGTGACGTGGCCACCGCGATCGCCAACGCCTGCGAGGGCGGCGCGAAACCGGGCGCCATCTACGAGCTGGGCGGACCCGAGGTGCTGACGTTCCGCGCGCTCCTCGATCGCGTCCAACTTCACGCGGGGCGCAACCGCCGCTATCTGCCGCTGCCGTTCCCGATCGCCAAGCTCGCCGCCGCGCTCACGGCACCGCTGCCGAATGCGATGCGCCCGCTCACCGTCGATCAGGTCCGTATGCTCCAGTCCGACAACGTGGTCAGTGCCGCGGCAACCAGCGATGGCCGGACCCTGCAGGGCCTCGGCGTTCTCGGCCCCCACGCCATCGACACCATCGTCCCCGGCTATCTTGTCGCGTACCGGGCCAAGGGCCAGTACTCGCACTACCGGGGATAAAGCCGCCGCGATCGACACAACCGGCGACCGCCGCTTGTAGCTGAACGCCGGTCCAGGTACATGTCTCCGCAACACAATCCCAGGCGCGGGCAAACAATCCATGGCTGTTCGGCTACTGCTTTTCGTGAACTACCTTCTTTCGCTCTATTGGTGGGTGGTCGTCGCTGGCGTGGTCCTGAGCTGGCTGATGGCCTTCAATGTGGTCAACGCCTACAACCCGTTCGTCCGCTCGCTCTGGGGTGGGCTCAACGCGGTGACGGAACCGATCCTGAGGCCGATCCGCCGCATCCTGCCCGATCTCGGCGGGATCGACTTGTCCCCCATCATCCTGTTGCTCGGCATACACTTCATGCAGGCCGTCGTAATCCAGTCTCTCATCGATATGGTGCGATGACCGCCAACGCCGACCGGCCGTGGTCCGTCCGTGCGGACGGCGTGACGGTTCGGGTGCGGGTTACGCCGAAGTCGTCGCGCGACGGGGTGGATGGCATCGAGCCGACAGCGCAGGGCGCGGCGTTGAAAGTCCGCGTGCGCGCGGTCCCCGACAAGGGTGCGGCGAACACGGCTGTAGCTGAGACGCTGGCCGACTGGCTCCGCGTGCCGAAGAGCACCGTCGCGCTCGTGTCCGGCTCGACGTCCCGGGTGAAGATGCTCGCGATTTCGGGCGACGGGGCGAAGCTCGCTGCCCTCTTTGAGCAGCGGCTCGAAACGCCTAGCTGACGGACACGACGAAGGGATCATCATGAGCAGTGCCACCATCATCGACGGCAAGGCCATCGCGGCGGAACTGACCGCCAAGGTGACGGCCGCGGCCGCCGCGATGACGCGCGACCATGGCCTGACACCGGGCCTCGCCGTTGTTCTCGTCGGCTCCGACCCCGCAAGCGAAGTCTATGTCCGCAACAAGGGCCGCCAGACAACGGCGGCAGGCATGGCGTCGTTCGAGATCAAACTCGCGGAAACGGTCAGCGAAGCAGAGCTGCTCGACGTGGTGGCATCGCTCAACGCACGCCGCGATGTCGACGGCATCCTGGTACAGTTGCCGCTGCCACCGCATATCGATGCCGGTCGTGTGATCGAAGCCATCGATCCCGCGAAGGATGTCGACGGCTTCCATCCGATCAACGCCGGCCGCCTCGCGACGGGACAGCGGGCGCTGGTGCCATGCACACCCCTCGGCTGCGTGATGCTCGCGAAGTCCGTGCAGGCGGACCTGTCCGGCCTCGACGCGGTGGTGGTCGGGCGTTCCAACATTGTCGGCAAGCCGGTCGCGCAGCTCCTGCTGGCCGAGAACTGCACCGTCACCATTGCGCATTCAAAGAGCCGTGACCTCCCATCGATCGCGCGCCGCGCCGATCTCCTGATCGCAGCCGTCGGCCGCCCGCAAATGATCCGCGCCGAGTGGATCAAGCCGGGCGCGACTGTGATCGACGTCGGCATCAATCGCGTACCCGGCGAAGGCGGACGGCACCGGCTGGTCGGCGACGTGAATTTCGAGGAAGCGCGACACGTCGCCGGCGCGATCACGCCGGTGCCGGGCGGCGTGGGCCCCATGACCATCGCGTGCCTGCTGCGCAATACCGTCGTCGCGGCCGCAGCTCTTCGGGGAATTTCCTGCGCGCTCTGAGTGCATCGACGCGCCACTTCCACTGAGCCGCGCCGCACAGCGTTTTTGGCATGTCGCCACTGAGGCGGTACACTCCGCCACGAGCCACTCAACGACGCCGTTGTGCGCAGTGGAGCCGACTGCCATGAGCGATCCCAATCCTTCGATCCTTTCCCACGTGTCTATCGGCACCAATGATTTCGAGCGCGCCATTCGCTTCTATGACGCCGTGATCAGCGCGATTGGCGGCAAGCGAATCATGGAACATCCCGGCGCCGTCGCCTATGGCCGGGCATATCCTGAGTTCTGGGTCCAGCGCCCGCATGATGGCGGCAGCGCAAACGTCGGAAACGGCACGCACTTCGGCTTCAACGTGTCGTCAAAAGAGGAGGTCGATGCCTTCCACGCGGCCGGCCTCGCAGCCGGCGCCACCGACGACGGCGAACCGGGACCGCGCGAGGACTACGGCGCTCCTTACTACGGATGCTTTCTGCGCGATCCCGATGGCCACAAGATCGAGGCGGCGTACTGGGATCTCGACTTGGCGCGCAAGCTCGGGATGGCGTAGATAGATACGCGACGGATCTGACGGCGGCGCGCGTCTTTGCAGGGACAGCGAGTGTCCCCGTCTTGTCGCAATCGGATGGGATGCTAAGGACGATTTGAGGACAATCGGCTTTCAGCACGCGCGTCGCTGTGGCGGTCGACGCGAGCGAGGGCGGGGCAACGATCATGACCAAGTGGCTTTTTGCATTCTTTCTGGCCGCTGCGTGGCTTACGGGCGCCGACAGCGCGGTCGCACAAGACAGCTGGGCCCGTGTCACCTCCGCCACGGCTTCGGCCAATGCCCGGCAGGTGATCCTCGATGCCTCCGGCTGGAGAGATGGCTGCAAGGGCATCCGGATTGCCGTCCCCGATGCGACCATCGCCATCGAAGGCATCTCGATCGTTTATGCGAGCGGCCGCGTGCACGCCGAGAATTTCTCGCGGCCCGTGCGCGTGGGGCCTGGCGCGCAGAGCCGCGTGTTTGCGCCCACCGCCGATGCACGCAAGATCAGCCTTGTGACCGTCCGCTTCTCGCGCGTCGATCGCTCGGCGCGCGCCGCGACGATTGAGCTTTGGGGATTGCGTCCGGCCGCCGCCGGCGGCGACCGGCCCATCACTCAGCACCGTCAGTTCAAGCGTCCACAGTCGATTGAGCCGGAAGGCTCCGGGTCTCCGCGAACCCGCACGGTAGAGCCGGCGCCCGCACCGCAGCAGCAGCCGCGCTCGATGCAGCGGCCGGCCCCCTCCCCGCCAGCCGAGGTGCAGCCACCGCCGCCGCCGATTGCGAAGTCACAGCCGCAACCGCGCACGCGGAGCTTGCAGGCGCCCGACTCGGCGCGCTCGCCAGCGGCCCCGCCCGGCGCGCCCACGACGAGCGCCACGCAAGACCCGAAGCCCTACAACGAAGTCGACGTTTTCTTCGGCACCGATCGCAAACGCGAGGCGGATCGCTCCAAGTTCGGACGCCCGCTCGCGACGTTCGGCACCGTCAGCTCGAAGCAACTCGTGCTCGGCAAAGCGGTCGTGACCGTCCCCAAGGAGGGCCGCGAGGTCGGATCGATCCCGCGCCCAGAATGGGATCTTCTGGTGACGCGCTTCTCGTTCCGCGAAGAGAACCCGGCGCGCGACTTCACACTGCACGCGGTCGACGTGCTGTCGCGTGATGAGTTTGCGCGCGCGGCACGCGACAAGGTGCGTGCGTCACGCCGCTACAAGGGGCAGGCGTTCATCTTCGTCCACGGGTACTTCGTCACCTTCGAGGATGCGCTCTACCGGGCCGCGCAGATCTCGCACGATCTCGAATTCGATGGCGTCCCGTTCGTCTACAGCTGGCCGTCCGTCGCCGGCATCACCGGCTATGTGCTCGACCGCGGCCGCGCGCGAGACGCGCGCGATTTTCTGCGCCAGTTCGTCGATACGGTTGCCAAGGAGACCGGCGCGACGGAAGTTCACCTGATCGCCCACAGCATGGGCGCCGATCCGCTTCTCGAAGTTCTCCGTGACATCTCCAACAGCGAACCCCGCCTCGCGCGCGGAAAGCCCCGTTTCGGCGAGATCATCCTTGCCGCACCGGATGTCACGCGCGAGAGCTTCGAGGTCATCGCGTCGCAGATCACCGGCCTTCGCCGCGGCATGACGCTCTACGCCTCATCGAACGACCGTGCGCTCGCCGCATCGCGCTTCACGCGCCTCGGCGAATCGCCCGCCGGCTTCGTGCCGTCGGGCGGACCCGTCGTCGTCCCCGGCGCCGCCGACACGATCGACGTCTCGAACCTCGACACCAGCTTTTTCGGGGTCAACCACTCGACGTTCGCCGATCGCCAGCCGCTCCTCAACGACATGCAGCGGCTCATCAGCGAGGGTATGCGTCCGCCGAGCACCCGGGCCACGGACTTCACACTGATCCAGGGCACCAGCGGCGCCTACTGGCGGTTCGACAGGGCGCGGCAACCCTGACCAGTTAACCAATCGCCGGAACGCGCGCTTAATCGCGACACGCGATCGCTCTGGCGCCTGAGCGCGTCGTTCGGCAAACTTCCGGCTCACGACGCCAGAAGTTGCATAGCGGACATTGCCTCATGCGCATCATCGGATCGAAATGGCGCGCCGCCGTCGCGGCCGCACTGATGCTGACGTCAGCGCCTGCAGCAGCGCAAGTGAACAACCGGATGGTCCAACCCGATCTGAGTGCTGCGGAAGCGTGGGTCGTCCTCCATTTGACGAACTACCGTGCGGGCATCCGGATCAGCGAGCTCGAGCACCAGCTCCAGGCCGTCTTCCTCGCAGGCGACATGGATGGAGATGGCCGCATCACGCAAAAGGACCACGATCTTGCTCTCGCGGTGGCGTGGGGACGGTCACGGGGCGGGCGCTTCATGCCCTGGGCGTCATGGGATCTCGATGGCGACGGCCGGGTGACACGCGATGAAGTCACCATCGCGCATCGCCGTCAGACCGCGGGTCCCATCCGGATCGGCAACGTGCCGGTGATGCCGACTCCCGCCCAGCGCAAGGAGGCGACCGATCGGTTCGTCGACAAGGCGATGGAGCCTGACACCGACGGGGATGGTGTCATCACTTTCGACGAGATCCGCTTGCACGCCAACAAGCAAGCCTCGCAAGGCCGCTACCACGATCTGCGCGTGCCACCCACCGTGCTGGATGCAAACGGCGATGGTGCGATCGAGACGGCTGAGTATATGGACGTCGTCATGCGGGTTCTGGCGCGCGTCGACGCCAACAGCGACGGACGCCTCGATGCCGAAGAATTCGAGGCGCTGCGCGCCCTGCGGAACGCCGCACAATCAATTGCGCGCCGCCGCTGATCAGGCAACCATGGAAGCCACGGCACGCCGCGCGAGCACCGTAACAAGTTGCGCGCGATAAGCGCCCGACGCGTGCATGTCGATGATCATGTCGTCGGCTGGCAGCGTGATGCCGTCGAGTGACGCGACAGCGAAATCCTGCGCCAGCGCCGCTTCCATCTCGGTCACACGGAAGACTCCGCCCGCGCCGGCGCCCGTTGCCGCCACGCGCACGCCGCCCACGCCTTCGCTCACCATCACGCCCGCGAGCGCAAAGCGCGACGCCGGATGCGGGAACTTGACATAAGCGGCGCGCCGCGGCACCGGAAACGTGACTGCGCGAATGATCTCGCCTTCTTCCAGCGCGGTCGTGAACAGGCCCTGGAAATAATCGTCGGCGGCAATCTCGCGGCGATCGGTCACGACCGTGGCGCCGACCCCGAGTACGGCGGCCGGATAATCGGCCGAGGGATCGTTGTTGGCCAGCGAACCGCCGATCGTCCCGCGGTTGCGCACCTGCGGATCGCCGATCAAACCGGCAAGATGGGCGAGCGCCGGGATGCGCGCGCGCACATCATCCGAGGCTGCAACATCGGCGTGACGCGTCATCGCCCCGATCGTAACGGCCTCGGCCGATGTCGTGATGCCCGCCAGCGCGCCGACACCGGCGAGGTCGATCAGCAACGCCGGCTGCGCCAGCCGTTGTTTCATCACCGGGAGGAGCGTCTGTCCGCCCGCAAGATAACGCGCCTCGTCGCTTCCATCGTAGGCCGCGCGCGCGGCTGCGAGATCATCCGGACGGAGGTAGTCGAATGCGGCGATGCCCATCGCGTCAGCCCTCCACTTTCTGCGCCATGGTGCGCGCACCATCGAGAACCGCAGCGACGATGTTCTGGTAACCGGTACAGCGGCACAGATTGCCTTCGAGGCCGTGCCGCACGGACGCCTCGTCGAGCTCTGAATTTCCATCCGCGAGCGCGACCGCCGTCATGATCATGCCCGGCGTACAGAACCCGCACTGGAGGCCATGATGCTTGCGGAAGGCCGTCTGCATCGGATGAAGCTCGTTGCCCTGGGCAAGCCCTTCGATGGTCGTGATCGCGCCACCCGTCGCCTGAACCGCGAGGATGGTGCAGCTCTTGATGGGGCGCCCGTCGAGATGCACCGTGCACGCGCCGCACTGGCTCGTGTCGCAACCGACATGCGTGCCCGTGAGACCCAGGCTGTCGCGCAGCACGTCGACCAGCAGCGCGTTCGACGGGACGTCGACGCGATGCGCCGAGCCGTTCACGGTCAGGGTAATTTCGGTCATCGGGGACCGGTTCTCCTCGCAGGCGCCGAGCGCAAGGTCATGGCCGGCACTTTGGATGGCGTGCCGAATCCTGAGACCCAGGAATAAGCGGATTGACTGACGCTACGGGCCCGAAATTCACGGCCCGAGGCCCGGTCGAGCGATCGTGTTTCCACCGCTCGTCCGGACAAATGAAAGGTAGCGCGCGGCCTCCTCGATGCCAAGCCCGCGCAGCGCAATTCCGCCCTACCGCCGCGGGCACCCCATCGCGTCGGCGACGCCGAGGAAACTGTCGGTCGTCACGTCCCATGAATGGTTGGTTGCAACGTCCGCGACCTTTTTCGGGCCGTACTCGTCCGGCCGCGCCACGAACGCCGTGCGGAACCCCGTCTTGGCCGCCGCAGCGAGATCATTGTTGTGGGCGGCGACCAGCATCACCTCGTGCGGCGCGAGATTGAGCGCCGCAGCGCTGCGCGTGTAGGCCTCGGGCGTCGGCTTGTAGGCGCGGGCGACCTCGGCACCGAGGATCGCGTCCCAGGGCAGCCCCGCCCGCTTGGCCATCCGCACCGCAAGCCCGATGTTCGCATTCGAGCAGGTGCCGATGATGTAGCGCCGCTTGAGCCGCGTCAGCCCTTCGACGACATCCGGCCAGGGATCGAGCCGATGCCAGATCGTGTTGAGATGCTCGATCTCGTGCTCGGCGAGACCCTTGATGTCGTACTTGTCGAGCAGCTTGAGCAGGCTCTCGCGATGCAGCGTGTCGAGGATCGTGTACGGGCGCCGCCCCGCGCGCACCTCTTCCATCGTCGGCTGGTAGAGCCCGCGCCAATCGTCGGCGAACTCGGTCCAATCCGCTTTGAGCCCGCGCGCGTTCCCGAAGGCCGTGAGTTCGCGGATCGAGCTGCCGCGCCAATCGACGACGGTACCGAAAACATCGAACACCAGGGCCTTCACCTGATCCTTGGCTGCCATGCAGTCTTCTCCTTGGTGGTTGTTCGCCGGTTGAGTTGGCTTGGTCCGGCGTGCTCAGGCGGCGGGCTGCAGTTGGGCCCCGCGCTTCCAGTCTTCCGCGATCATCGCGGCGGCTTTCTCCGCAATCATCAGCGTCGGTGAGTTGGTATTGCCCGACGTGATCGTCGGCATCACCGAAGCGTCGGCGATCCGCAGCCCCTCTATGCCGTGGACCTTGAGGCGCGGATCGACCACGGCGAGCGGATCCGTGCCCATGCGGCAGGTCGAGACCGGATGGAAGATCGTCGTCGAGATTTCGCCGGCGGCCTTCGCGAGCGCTTCATCGCTCGAGATATCCGGACCCGGCCGGAACTCTTCGGGGCGGTACTTCGCCAGCGCCGGCATCGAGGCGATGCGCCGCGCCACGCGCACGCTGTCGGCGGCAACCCGGCGGTCATCCTCGGTCGCGAGATAGTTCGGACGGATCTCCGGATGCGCGTCAGGATCGGGCGAGGTGATGCGCACGAACCCGCGGCTCGTCGGGCGCACGTTGCACACGCTGGCTGTGAACGCGGGGAACGGGTCCAGCGGCTCGCCGAACTTCGGCAGCGTCAGCGGCTGGACATGGAACTGGATGTTCGGCGTCTCGCGCGACGGATCGGACCGCGTGAATGCCCCGAGCTGGGACGGTGCCATCGTCATCGGTCCGCGCCGGAACAGCGCGTATTCGAGCGCGAAGCTCGCGCGCTGCAGCAGGCTCTGATAGCGCTCGTTCATGGTCTTGACGCCCTGCACCTTGTAGGCGCAGCGGATCTGGAGGTGATCGTGCAGGTTCTCGCCGACCCCCTTCAACTCGTGCCGGGTCGTGATGCCGTGGCGCTGCAGGACGTCACCAGGACCGATGCCGGAGAGCTGGAGGATCTGCGGCGTGCCGATCGATCCCGCCGCCATCACGACCTCGCGCCGCGCTGTCGCCTGCCGCATCGCGCCGTACTGGCGGAAGCTGACACCAGTGACCCGGCGGCCTTCCATTTCCAGCGCGTGAACGGTCGCGTGCGTGGCGATCGTCAGGTTGGCGCGGCCCTTGGCCGGGCGCAGGAATCCTTTCGCCGTGTTCCAGCGCACACCGGAGCGCTGGTTGACGTGGAAGTAGCCGCAGCCCTCGTTGTCGCCGCGATTGAAGTCCTCGATCTTCGGGATACCGGCCTCGGCCGCGGCTTCGCGGAAGGCGTCGAGGATTTCCCATGAGATGCGTGGCTGCTCGATCCGCCACTCGCCGCCGCGATCATGCAGATCGTCGAACGCACCGGGCTCGAGCGCCCATTGATCCTCATGGCGGCGGAAATACGGGAGCACGTCGTCCCAGCCCCACCCGGCATTGCCCATCTGCCGCCACTGATCATAGTCGCGCGCCTGCCCGCGCATGTAGATCATGCCATTGATCGAGGAGCAGCCGCCCAGCACCTTGCCGCGCGGATAGCCGAGCGAGCGTCCGTTGAGACCGGGTTCGGCGGCCGTCGAATAGCCCCAGTCGGCCCGCGGATTGCCCATCAGGTAGAGGTAGCCGACGGGGATGTGGATCCAGTGATAGTTGTCGCTCCCCCCGGCTTCGAGCAGCAGCACGCGATTGGCCGGGTCGGCCGACAGGCGGTTCGCCAGGAGGCAACCGGCGGTGCCAGCACCGACAATGATGTAGTCATAGGTGCCCTCAGCGCCCATGCGTCCCTCTCCCCGAACTTTCTTTGATGGCCGAATATCGCGCCGTCGTGATCCCCGCCACGTTACCGCGCATCAATCGGCAGGCAATGGCGAAAATCCAGGTATCACCGCGACGGATCGCCGGAGCGCGATCGTTATCTCTTCAAGTGCGGCGGCGACAGCGGCCGCGACCGAGCGGGTGCCTCCACAGCCGTTCGAAGAGGCAGCGGATGGGCAGATGGCATGACTGTCAGGCGTTCAGTTGCATGACGCGCCTGATTGCTATCGGTGATTGATTGATTCGCTGCCTCAAATTTCACCTTCTGTAAACAATTTTTCGCGGCTCCTATTGCAAAATCCACTTGGATGAGCGCATATTGTCACAGTGAAATCGTGGCGCCGTCCCACCTATCCCCCCCATAGAGGCGTCACGTGTTAGCCCGCGGTCTCCCCCCGACCGCGGGCTTTTTTGTTTTGTGCGCTGGCACTTCCCGTTCGAGCTCAACGCCCGGAATTCACCGCCGAGGCTTGATGTTCGGCTCCCCTCCCCTACGTGAAGATAAACAGGGAGCTTCCGAAACATGCGCAACCTGATCGCCGCTTTTGCCGCTGTTGCTGCTCTGCTCGCCGTATCGACGGCCACCTCGCCCGCCGACGCGCAGTTCTTCAATGGCTATCGCCAGCTCGATCCCATGGGCGTCGACCGCCCACCCGGCCCCATCCCCAACGCCAAACGAGGCAAGCGCCGGGTCTACAAGCCTGTCGTCGGCAACTACCCGCGCTGTGAGGGCCTGATGTGGACGGGCACCCGCTGCCGCCTCCCGACGGGGCAGGTCTGCACCGTCTACGAGCACGGCCTCGACAACTGCATCTGACGCGGCCGCTGTCGCTACGCGCCTGTTCCACCCTCGGCATCCCTGACCGGATGCGCGGCGCCGGTGATGTCATGGCTGTGATCGTGCTGGTGCTGGTAGACCGCGAACGAACGCGCGGCCTCCGCCCCGAACAGCCGCGCGTACTCCGGATGTTGCGCCACCGCGTCCGGCACGCCCGAACAGCAGATATGGCGGTTGAGGCAGATCACCCGGTCGCTCTGGGCCATGACGACATGCAGGTCATGGCTGACGAGCAGGATGCCGACGCCGCGCGCGTCGCGGATGCGCCCGATCAGATCGTAGAGTTCCGCCTCGCCCGCGAAATCGACACCGCGCACCGGCTCGTCGAGCACCAGCAGATCGGGCTTGCGCAGCAGCGCCCGCGCCAGCACCACCCGTTGCAGTTCCCCACCCGAAAGCTGGCCGAGCTGCTGACCGATCACGCGTGCCGCGCCGACCTCCGTCAGCGCCGCCTCCGCCTCGTCCGGCGTGTGGCGGCTGCCGATGGCGAGGAATCGCGCCACCGTCATCGGGATCACCGGATCGCGGTCGAAGCGCTGCGGGGCGTAGCCGACCCGCAAATCGGCACGACGCGTGATCTCGCCGCTGTCCGGGCGTTCGAGGCCGAGCAGGATGCGCACCAGCGTGGTTTTACCGGCGCCGTTGGGGCCGATCAGGGTGACGATCTCGCGCGGCGCCAGGTCGAGGTCGACGCCTTCGAGAATGACGCGACCAGCACGGGCAAAGTGGACGCGGCGCACCGCGAGCAGCACATCCATGCGGCCCGGCAACGTGCCGCCATGCCCATGATGCGCGTGATCATGATGGTGGTGACCAGGACCATGATGATGGTGTCCGCCCTGATGCGTGTGGCTGGTGGTGCCTTCGCTCATCACGGGGTCACGCCGCCGCACATGCGGCGCACAGGCCGACAACCTCGACCAGCGCGCGCGACGTGCGGAATCCGGCACGCCGCGCGGCTTCGTCGATGGCTCCGAACGCGACCGGCGCCGCGACCTCGGCCACCGTCGCACAGCGCTCGCACGCGAGCACGATCTGCTGCGCTCCATTCGCGTCGTGCGGCGTATGGCACGCAAAGAACGCGTTGCGGCTCTCCAGCCGATGTACGACCCCCATCTCGAGCAGCGCGTCCAGCGCCCGGTAGACCGAGATCGGCGCGAGGCGGGTTTCCTCCTTGCGCGCCAGCCGCTCCAGAATCTCATACGCACCGATGGCGTGATGCGACGCCGCCACTTCCTCCAGCACACGCCGGCGCAGGGGCGTCAGCCGCAGGCCTTTCGCCTCGAACGCCGCCGCCGCACGGGCGAGCGTTTCCTTCACGCAGGAGCCATGGTCGTGGCCAGGTGGCGGAAAAGGCGGTTCGGTTGCGGCGCGGTGCATGGCGAGGGCTCACTATGACTCGAAGCTGGGTATATTATAACACTCGCGGCTGAGCAGCGCACCCTTGCCGACTCCGCGGCCAAGAGATCATCATCCGGGCGGGTTCAAGGGCGATATGCCCTACCTGGCATCCGGCTGGGACGCATCGGAGGTTCGAGTGCCGTGGAGCGAAATCGGTGCCGGCAATGCCGCCCCATAAGCTCGCTGGGAGCACCGCGACAACGCCAATAAAGAGAGATCGCCGCAGATGGATCACCGTGTGATCCATCTGCGGCGTAAACCGCGATCATTCCCTATTGAAGAATGCTGCCTCCGAGCGCGGCAATCTGCTGCTCGATTCGCTCCTTCACGGCCGCTTCCGGCTCGGCAGCTTGTGCAAGCAGAGCCCATCTATTCCGGGAGATTTGCGCCGCAACTCTCTCGCCGAAATTGCTACGCTCCCCGGCGCGGTTCACGTCGAACCATCCGCCGGAAAGCGCGCCAGCCGCGACCCCGAACGCAGCGACAGCCGGACCACCCAGCAAGCCTGCCAGACCACCGATGATGCCGGCGAGCAGCGCGCCTTTGGCTCCCGGGGTGTCGCTCTCCTCGACCGCGAGGCCGCCCCGGTCGTCCTTCGAAGCAATGGCATAGGCCGCGAGCTTCACAATCCCTTCTTCGTCCAGCTGCTTGATGAACGCCGCTCCCCTTGCAGCCGATTGCTTGTCCGGAAATGACGCAGCGAACAGTGACAGCTCCATAACTCCTCCGACTACGCTATGCTCTGCATTCGATGCCTTGGCCTGATCGCACGACATTCAAGCCGTGCCACGGCAGATGCATAGTACGAGAACGGATCGACGCAGGCAAATTCCACGGGTCGTCCTGCGCTCGGTCCCAAGGCTTCGTCCCAAGGCTTCAGCTGCGAGCGTCGTCGAACCCGTCACGTTCCCGCGAGGCCCCGTTGTCCGCTGGGCGGGCGGCGTGCTCATGTAGCCGGAACCATCCAACGAGGCCCAGTTATGACGGATAGCACCAAGCCCATCGATCCCGGCACGCGGATCGGACACGTCCACCTGAAGGTGGCGGACATCGAGCGCGCCCTCGGGTTCTGGCGTGACGTTCTCGGTTTCGAGGTGATGCAGCGATCCGACGGAGCCGTTTTCCTGTCGGCCGGTGGCTATCATCACCATATCGCGCTCAACACCTGGGAAAGCCTCGGCGGCGCCGCCCCACCGCCCGGCACGGCCGGCCTCTATCACGTCGCCGTCCTCTATCCCGACCGTGCGCAGCTTGCCGACGCGCTGCGCCGGATCGTGCGGGCTGGCATCAAGATCACCGGCGCGGCCGATCACGGGGTCAGCGAAGCGCTCTACCTCAACGATCCCGACGGCAATGGCGTCGAACTCTACCGCGACAAGCCGAAGGCGGAGTGGCCGCGCACCACCGCTGGCGCGCTCAACATGATCAACAAGCGGCTCGATCTCGACGCGCTGATGGCTGAGGCGCCCTAACGTATTTCCAGGCTCCCGCCTCTCCGCGCGCCTTCCACCGGGCCTGCGATCGCGGGATGATCAGCCCCGCGTCCGCAGCCTTGCTGCGAGCATCCCTGCCAGATAGCTTGCACCACAAGGCACAACCGCGCGCGTCCTTCCTCACGACGCGCATCATCTCCGGGAGAGAAACATGCAGGACCGCCCGACGACGCTGAAGCGCTATCAGACATACATCGACGGCAAGTGGACGGACGCTGCGTCAGGCAAGGCGTTCGAGACCAGCGACCCTTACACGGGTGAGCCTTGGGCGCTGATCCCCGAATGTGATGCGCGCGACGCGGAGCTCGCCTGCAACGCGGCGGCACGCGCCTTCGAGAGCGGACCGTGGCCGGCGATGACCGCGACTGCGCGCGGCCGCCTCCTTCGCAAGATGGGCGACCTCATCGCCAAGCACGCCAAGCATCTCGCCGAGACGGAAGTGCGCGACAACGGCAAACTGATCTCGGAGATGTACGCGCAGACGCAGTACCTGCCGGAGTGGTTCTACTATTTCGGCGGCCTCGCCGACAAAATCACCGGCCAGACCATCCCGGTCGATAAGCCCGACCACTTCTGCTACACGCTCCGCGAGCCGGTCGGCCCCTGCGTATTCATCGCGCCGTGGAACTCGCCGTTGATGCTGGTCGGCTGGAAACTGGCGCCGGCACTGGCCGCGGGCTGCACCGTCGTGATCAAGCCGAGCGAGTTCACCTCCGCCTCGCTGCTCGAATTCATCAAGCTCGTCGTCGAGGAAGCAGGCGTACCGCCGGGCGTGATCAACGTCGTGACAGGTTACGGCGCCGTCGTCGGCGAGCCGCTCGTCACGCACCCGAAGGTCGCCAAGGTCGCATTCACCGGCGGCACCGCGACCGGCGCGCGCGTCAACGAACTCGCCGCGCGCTCATTCAAGAAAGTGACGCTGGAACTCGGCGGTAAATCACCGAACATCGTGTTCGACGATTGCATTCTCGATGACGCGGTGAACGGCGCGATCTCCGGCATCTTCGCCGCGACCGGTCAGACGTGCATCGCCGGCTCGCGCCTGCTGGTGCAGGAGAGCATCCACGACCAGTTCGTCG
>CAZKZT010000042.1:11428-15607 GCA_964557265.1 uncultured Hyphomicrobium sp. | reverse complement strand
GTAGCGCCCCTGCGTGCCACGTTAGAGGTGGACGGTCACACGCAGGGACGCTACGAACGATCAGTGCTGTGCTCTCGATCGCTGAATTGCCTTAGCGCAGGGGACATCTCAATGACAAACAATTTAGTCGCATCGATCTCGGAATTCTCGAGTCCCGAATTCATCGTCAAGCTCGCGACCGCATCAGGGTTGGATCGCTCGATGGCCGCAAAGGCCGTGAGCGCCGCTGTCCCAACCATTCTTAGCAGTTTGGCCGACCTCGTCACGAAGCCCGGGGGGGCTCGAAAGCTGATGAGTGCCGTTGCCGAGCAATCCGCCGATCGCGAGAGCTTCTCGAGCAATCTGCTCGGTCCCGCACAATGTGCGGCGGCTGGCAACAGTGTTCTGTCTTACTTGCTGGGTGGTGCTGCGCCGAACCTCTTGGCATCTAGCATCGCCGGCATGCTCGGCGCGAACTCGACCGCCATGCGCACGGTTCTCGGCATGGTGACGCCTCGCGTTCTGAGCGGACTCTCGCGATTCCAGCGCGCCCAAGGCTTGGACGCAGACGGCTTGGCGCGAATGCTCGTTGCACAGGAGAGCAATATCGTCGATGCCATTCCAGCAGGACTTCCGAGTTATTTCCGCGACAACGACAATGCCGATATGGCCAGTACTCAAAGGCCTTTGGTGCCTCCCAGGGTTTTCCGTGTGGTGTCGAACCAGGCGACGAAGGTTCGGCATGTGAACGATGCCGAAAAGGGAGTGCCATGGCCGCACTGGGCGCTAGCAATTGCAGCGCTGGTGACCCTGTTGTGGGTGTTGATCCCGAGCCAAGAGTATGGGCAGCGCGAGGCCGCCGCCGTCTCCAACCATCCTATCCAACGCGTGTTCCTTCTGCCTTCACCGAGCGACAAAATCGCATACATCACGCAGCCAGATCAGCATTGGAAGTCAATCGGCTCCTCCCGCAATGAATACGTCAATCGGGTCATCCACAACGCACGGGGGGAAACACTCGGCAACGTGCGGGATCTTCAGGTTGGTCCCGACGGCAAACCGGAAGCAGCGATTATCAGCGTCGGCCGATACCTCGGCATTGGAGACAAAATCGTGGCGGTACCCTTTTCCGCTCTCCGGTTGGAGCGACACGACGGCGTCAACCGTGTTGTCATCGACCTTGCCAAGGACGCGTTGCAATCGGCACCGCAGTACGAGGAAGCCACAACACGCGAGCGTTGAGGAAGCTGTCGGAATGGTGCTCTATTTAAGCCGCCATCCTGCCTCGTCCTCGCAGCTTAACCGGTTACGCCATTGGTCTGAGCCCCAACGTGCTCTCGTCCGAAGCTAGAGTTTGCGCACCCCTGCACTATTCACGGATCTCACGCGGCCCCTTCCAGGGTTATTCCTGATTTCGATCTCCGCACCTGCTGGTAACGATGAGGAAAGTGATGAGCCGAATGCTGCCATGAGGCGTGTTCGGTGGAGTGCTCGGATGCCAGCGCCAATTGGACCAACCGTCTCTTCCTCACGGCGTGAAGAACACCTCCGATAAGCTAGAAAGGCGATGGCCATGGGAAAACTACATTCAATCGGCGTCTTAAGCGCAATGTTAGTGGGCATAGGAGCGGGGGGTGCGTCCGCCGCGCCGCTCCCGCCGTCGCTAGCTTCTGTCTCTGCCGAGAGACCAATACAAAAGGTCGGATACAGAAACCACTATCGGGGTGGGCACTACCATTATCGTGGCGGGTACTACCATCACCACCACTACTACGGCTCGCGCGATTATTACGGTTCGCGAGACCACTACTACGCCGCCCCAAATTACGCCGGCGGGTATTATCGTTCCTATTATTACTATTACGAACACCCCTACGTGTATGGCGAGATCAGGGTGCCGTTCGTCATCCTAGGTGCTGGACGCAGTTATCATCATCGCCATCATCGTGGATACCTCCGCCATTGGTGAACCGAGGGCCCGCGTCCAAATGAAGAATCGGAACTGGACCATCGAACGACTGGATGCGCTGGCCGCCCATCAATGATGATCCGAGCTGGGGATTCATTTGGCGGACGCGATACCAGTACAATTGAGCCGTCAATGCTGCACTCTGTTAGATCGCTCATCGTGAGGCCGCTATGCGCCGAGCATTGTTTTACACCGTTGGTATCCTGGGAGCACTGGCTGCGTGGTCATCGATCGGGGCTGCGCAGCAGCGTGACGATCACTACAACCCCTACCTGCGCGCGCAGCATTTCCCCCCCAATTATTACCTGCCGCGGCCCAGCTACGCTCCGCCTCCGAGCTACATTCCGGCGCCGAACTACGATGTGCCACCCGGATATCATGCCCAGCGCCTTATTGGGGGTATGCCCTATGTCGAGTACCATGGCGCGCCCGCGTACAGATATGCGCCGCCGCCGGCTGCCGAGTACGTGCCGCCCGTACCAGTGCTGATCCCTCTCCGGCCTCGCAGCTGCGGTGAGTACCGGTATTGGAACGGCGCGTACTGCGCCGACGCACGATACGTACGGCCTTACCTCGGGCCCCAGTGATGGCTGCGAAGCGATAATTGCGGTGCCGGCGCGATTGCCTCAGCGGCCATCATGCCGGGCTGGTGCAATTACGTACGCACGACAACATGGCTTTGACTTGTTTATCGGCGAATCCGCCTCAATTGCTTTGGTAGGTTGAGAGATCTGGGTGCGCGGGCCGCTGGCCGCCACACGCCGGGAAAATGTCGCGAGTATTCCGATCAAAGTTGCGGACGCGGTGATAGTTGGCGATTTTTGCTAGTGATCTTATCTGGCGCCGGCATCGTCTTGCGCCCAGGCCGACAACACGGCCCAAGCCACGGAGAGAACGACCGGGCCGAAGAACAGCCCAATAATGCCGTACGCGATCATACCGCCGATGACGCCGGCCATAATCACGGGCATTGGCGTAGCGAGCCCCCGCGCCATCAGAAAGGGTCTGAGAACGTTGTCGATCAGTCCAACCGGCACCATGTAGGCAGTGAAGATGAGCGCGTATATCGGCTCCATCGCCATCCAGCTCCAGACGATGACTGGCGCAAACAAGATCGACGGTCCGATCTGCAGGATGCCGAGCAGAAGCGCCACGAACGCCAGCGCGCCGGCGGCCGGCACGTCCGCGGCCAGGAAGCCCGCACCTCCCAGTACTGCCTGAAGTAGCGCGATGCCGATGACGCCGCGCGACACGCCACGGATCGTTCTACCAGCCAGTTGCACCAATTCCTTGCCTCGGAGGCTGAGCATTCGACCAACGACGACACTGAACGCATCGGCCATTTGTGGTCCACGGGCGAACAGGAACCCAGCGAACACGATTGCCACAAGGAGCTCGAGCAGGCCGACGAGCGCACTTTGGGCGATATCGAGTAGCTTTGTGCCGACCGGCTTGAGCATTGGCGCAGCCTTGGCTACCGCGCCTCCGATGTTGTTGGCTGCGAGGCTCCACAGCTGATGCAGCCCCTCACCGATAACCGGCCACGCCTTCACGGACTCAGGCGGAAGAGGAACTGCGAGCCGGCCCGTGTTGAGGTCCGTCACGAGCGCACTGATCCCACTGACCATGCCGAAGGCCAGCCAGGTCACCGGGCCAACGACAACCACTAAGCTTAGCAAGGTGACGAGCGCGGCGGCCCAGCGCAGGCTGAAGTGCCGAGTGAGCCATTCGTAAACGGGATAGAGCGCCACCGCCAACAACGTGCTCCACAGCCCAATCGTGATGAAGGGTGCGATGACACGAAACGACCAGTAGCCGAGTAGCCCCAGGCAAGCGAGACGGATCGCCAGATCAATTGTCGGATTGCTCAATTTCCACGCCGAGACCTGGTCCCCACCGGTGGTCATTGATCACGCCGCCGAGACGCGGCGCTCCTCAGTACATGTAGGCAATGAATTTCAGGTGCAACGGCGCTTGAGTGCCCTTTGGCAGTGAGGTACCCGAGGGTCTGCACGCGATGCTCCTGCGGCGTTGCTGCTCCCCTGCATCATGGAATTTTCCCTATCGACTACCTATCGGAGAAAACCCTGGTTTCTCCAGTTTCAGTCGATCGGTGCCGGCTGTATCGCTCAAAGTGGCTGAGCCGACGCTCATCGAAGCGGATGCTGGACAAGCTCATTGCGCAGGATGACCATGGGCATAACGCCCTACACGCCTCAAATGGCTGACCA
>CAZKZT010000042.1:0-11418 GCA_964557265.1 uncultured Hyphomicrobium sp. | reverse complement strand
ACCATGGGCACAATGGCCCTACGCGCCTCGAATGGCTGACCACCACGCGGCCATTCTGACACCGGACCCTCAAAAGCGGCCCCAGACCCAGCCCGTGCGCGAATCCCTAAACCCGCAAAAGAGCCGTCCGGGGTCCACCAACACGGTTCCCGAGCGCTCGCAAACATTTAAGTGATTGGTTTATTTGGTCGGGGCAGCGGGATTCGAACTCGCGACCCCCTGCTCCCAAAGCAGGTGCTCTACCAGGCTGAGCTATGCCCCGATCCGCCGCTGTAGTGCCGTGCCCGAGCCGCAGCGTCAAGCCGGAACCGGCGCGGCGGCCTCCTCACTTCTTCGATGCTGCCTTGAAATGTTTGTATTCGACCCGGTCGCCGGGCTTGAGGCCGAGACGCCGTGCTGAACCGGCCTTCATTTCGAGCACGCCGGTGGCGGGCCCTTGCGAGGCGATGATGTTCTCGGAATGCGGCTCGGTATCGTTGGCGATGCGAAGCACCCTGCCATCCCCGCGGATGAAAATCATATCCAGGGAGATGAACGTGTTGCGCATCCACATCGTGATTTCGCGCGGGCTCGGATAGGGAAACAGCATTCCCTCGTCGTCGCCGAGCGACATGCGGAACATCAGTCCGTACTGCTGCTCGCGGTCGCTTTCGGCGACCTCGATATTGATGCGATGAGCGCCGGTGGCGGTGTGCAGCGTCAGCGTATCGCGGCGCATCTTGATCTCTGATTGGGCGAAAAGCCCGCCCATCATCGCGATCTGGATGGCGATCAACAAGCAAAACAGGACCGCGGCAACCGCGGTCCTGGATTCCGTCACTCTCGGGTTCGTCAACGTGGGCGCTCCGCTCAATGCGACGGCGGCAGCCCCGATGTCCCGTCCGGGCGCAGGTCCGCAGCCATGCAGCCCTTATAACCCATTCCCCAGCGCACCTGAACCATCTGGCCCGGGCGCAGCTCAGTAAAGCCGAACCGGCGCAGCGTCTCCATGTGCACGAAGATGTCCGGCGTCCCCTCGCCGCGCGTCAGGAAGCCGAAGCCACGCACGCGGTTGAACCATTTGACGACGGCCCGCTCCCACCCGCTTTCGGGCGTCACCACGACGTGGGTACGCTGCGGCAGCTGCGAGGGATGGATTGCGGTGCTCTCGTCCATGCTGATGATACGGAACGCCTGCATGCCCTTGGGCCGCTTCAGCGCCTGGCAGTGCACGCGGGCACCTTCATAGGCCGTCTGAAAGCCCCCTGCGCGAAGGCAGGTGACATGTAGGAGGACGTCGGTCATGCCATTGTCTGGAATGATGAAGCCGTAGCCCTTGGAGGCGTCGAACCACTTGATTGCCCCGGCAATCTCGACGACCTCGACCCCATCGGCGTGCTCGCCGAGAGCGGTGCCAGGATCAATCCCAGTGACCTCATCCATCGGCGGTCCTTTCGAGGAATCCCCCATATCCTACCCCACTTCACTGTTAATAAACTACCACTGTGCCGGATCGCAGCGAGCTCGAGAGCCGATTTGCCCTCTCGACTCAAGCGACCTCTGCGCCGACGGGTGCAACATACCAGGAGCCGCCGCCGCCACTGTTGCAGTTCGGCAGCACATGCCCTCGAAAGCTCGTCGTGAATGGTAATTTCTTATCTGATTTTTGTCTTGATAATCATTTGTTATAAAATGATAAAATCACAATTCAGCCGGGCGATGAACACCCCTCAGACTTCGCTCCTCTTAGCTGTGAGTTCCTTGCTCACAAGCCCCCTTCGGGCAGTATTGAACAGGTTTTAAGCGGCTGGCACTCAGACGTCTGATTCGCTTCTGAGCCGCTGATTCGAGCCGAACGTCCCGCCCGCCATACCGCGCGTCGGTCTCGTGTTGCCGGGGCGGCCCCCCGGACATTATGGTGACCGGCGATCACGGCCGCCGCCAGCCACCCGCACGGACGGCCACAGACAGCCATTCAGGAGGACCCATGCGGTATCTGCATACGATGGTGCGCGTCACCGACATCGAGAAGAGCCTGGACTTCTATTGCAACAAGCTCGGCATGACCGAGGTCCGTCGGCGGGAGAGCCCAGAGGGACGGTTCACCCTGATCTTCCTCGCAAGCTCGGACGACGTCGCCGCAGCGAAAGCCGGAAACGCCCCGACGGTCGAGCTCACCTACAATTGGGATCCCGAGGCCTACACCGGCGGCCGGAATTTCGGCCATCTCGCCTACGAGGTCGACGATATCTACGCGCTCTGCGACCGCCTGCAGAAGGCCGGCGTGACAATCAACCGGCCCCCGCGTGACGGCCGCATGGCGTTCATCCGTTCGCCGGACAACATCTCGATCGAGATCCTGCAGAAGGGCGAGGCGAAGGCGCCCGCCGAGCCGTGGAAATCCATGCCCAACACCGGCGTATGGTGAGCGGCTCAGATCTCGCCGCAGCTCCACACGTCGTCGTCGTCGGTGGCGGGCCGGCTGGGCTGATGGCGGCCGAAGTCGCCGCCACGGCTGGCGCCCGCGTGACCGTCATCGAGCAGATGCCGAGCGCTGGCCGCAAGCTGCTGATGGCCGGGCGCGGCGGCCTCAACCTCACCCACAGCGAGGATCTGGAGCGTTTCCTCGACCGCTACGGTGCAACACGGCCGGCGGTGGAGGATGCGATCCGCGCATTTCCGCCTTCTGCGCTCGTCGCTTGGGCTGAGCAGCTCGGTGAGACGACTTTCGTCGGCACCAGCGGCCGGGTGTTTCCGCGCGCGATGAAGGCTTCGCCCCTGTTGCGCGCCTGGCTCGCCCGACTCGCGGGCCTCGGTGTGACCCTGCTGACGCGCCACCGGCTGGTCGCGGTCGAGGCCGGACCACGGGTGGTCGTGGCAGGCCCTGACGGCACCGGGACGACGCTCGCGCCGGACGCGGTGGTGCTCGCCCTCGGCGGCGGCAGTTGGCCGCGGCTCGGCGCGGATGGCGGCTGGGTCGATCTGCTGGCCGCGAGCGGCATCGCAATCCACCCGTTCCGGCCGTCGAATGTCGGCGTCGCGATCGCGTGGTCGGCACAAACAGCTGAGCGCTTCGCGGGCGAGCCGCTCAAGCGCATCGCGGCCAGTTGCGGCGGCATGGTTCAGCGCGGCGAGGCGATCATCACGCGCACCGGCCTCGAAGGCGGCGCGGTTTATGCGCTGTCACCGGCCATTCGCGAAGCCCTGGACAGCGGCGGAACGGCGACCCTCTCGCTCGATCTCAGACCCGACATCCCCGCCGACGCACTCGCCGAGCGCCTCAAAACGGCCCGTAAAGGCGACTCGCGAACCAACATGCTGCGCAAAGCCGCGCAGCTCTCGCCCGCCGCGATCGCCGTCCTGCGCGATGCGACCACCAACGATCTTCCCGCGGATCCGGCCGCACTCGCAGCCCTCATAAAAGCCGTGCCCCTCAGCGTCACGGCACTCATGGGGCTCACAAACGCCATTTCCAGCGCCGGCGGCATCGCAGTCGAGGAAATCGATCCCCATTTCATGTTGCAGAAGCTTCCTGGCGTATTCGTTGCAGGCGAGATGATCGACTGGGACGCGCCAACCGGCGGGTATCTTCTGCAAGCCTGCCTGGCGACAGGCGCTGCCGCCGGCCGGGGTGCGATCGACTTTGCCGGTGGCGCGTTGCGCGCGCACCGGCGGCATGGTTGACGCCGCCCGCCAGAGCTGCCGACTTGCCAGAAGGCCGACTTTGCGTTTAGTTTTCCGGAAGAAGGGACGGTCTGAGCATTTCGTTCAGGCCGCATATCAACTGTCTGGATCGGTCGTATCGGCTCGGTCAGCGCCGAAACGAAGATCTCAGGCGGATCCGTCTTGAGCGCTGTACAAGAACAGTACGACAAGAAAACAAGAAAGAAAGAGGGCCGTCATGGCTGCCGAGCGCGTGCAAAGTCTGCAGGATACTTTCCTCAATTACGTCCGAAAAAACAAAACGCCGCTTACAATTTTCCTCGTCAACGGCGTGAAGCTGCAGGGTATCGTCACCTGGTTCGACAATTTCTGTGTCCTCTTGCGGCGTGACGGTCATTCACAGCTCGTCTACAAGCATGCGATCTCGACGATCATGCCCGGGCAGCCGGTCCATCTGATGGATACCGACCCTGCCGAGGGGCAGCAGTAAGGCAGGATCTGCCGATCACGGTACACGACAAATTTCCGGAACCGGACGAACCTCGCCGCCGCCGGCGGGGACCGGACGAGGTTGCGCCGCCGCCTATGCGTGCGCTGGTGCTGGTTCCTGTGCTCCCGCCCGAACGCGAGCGAAGCGTCGCGCCGGCCCACGGCGAAACACATCGCCCGGCGCCGTTGCCCCGCGCCAGCGAGGACCGGCTCGCGGAAGCGGTCGGCCTTGCTCAGGCGATCGATCTCGACGTGCGCGCCGGCATCGTCGTGCCTGTCCCGCGCCCGCGCCCGGCGACGCTGTTCGGCAGCGGCAAAGTCGATGAGCTGAAGGCGGAGATCGAGGCGCACGAAACGGGCCTCGTCATCGTCGATCACGCCATCAGCCCCGTGCAGCAGCGCAATCTCGAACGCGCCTGGGGCGTCAAGGTCATCGACCGCACGGGCCTCATTCTGGAGATTTTCGGCCGTCGCGCGCGCACGCGTGAAGGCCGCCTCCAAGTGGAGCTGGCGCATCTCAGCTACCAGAAGAGCCGCCTTGTCCGTTCCTGGACCCATCTCGAACGCCAGCGCGGCGGCGGCGGCTTCCTCGGCGGCCCCGGCGAGCGCCAGCTCGAACTCGACCGGCGCATGCTGCAGGACCGCATCGACGCGCTGAAGAAAGAACTCGAAGGCGTCGTACGCACGCGCTCGCTGCATCGCGCCGGGCGCGCCAAGGTGCCCTATCCGATCGTCGCCATCGTCGGCTACACCAACGCCGGCAAGTCGACGCTCTTCAATCGCGTGACGGGTGCCGGCGTGCTCGCCAAGGATCAGGTGTTCGCGACGCTCGACCCGACCATGCGCGAAGTCGTGCTCGCGAGCGGACGGCGCATCATCCTGTCCGATACCGTCGGCTTCATCTCCGACCTGCCGACATCGCTGGTCGCCGCCTTCCGCGCGACGCTCGAAGAAGTGATCGGCGCCGACTTGATCCTGCACGTGCGCGACATCGCGCATCCCGACACCGCGGCCCAGGCCCGTGACGTCGAGGGCGTGCTGCACGATCTCGGGATCGATCCGCAGCCCGTCGACAGTCCTGTCATCGAAGTGTGGAACAAGATCGACCTGTTGCCACCCGAGACGCGCGAGGAACTCACCAACGACGCGGCACGCGGCGATCACGCGACCGCGCTGGTATCAGCCGTCTCCGGCGACGGGATCGCGGCGCTGATGGACGCAATCGATGTCCGCCTCGGTGCTGGCGACAGCATCGTCGACGTCATCGTCGCTGCCGACCAAGGGCGCCTGATGAGCTGGATCCACGAGAACGCGCACGTCATCGATCAAGCGAGCGACGACGAAGGCCGTACCAATTTCCACATTCGGATCGCGTCGGAGAAGCGCGGGCAGCTCGAGCGGCAGATCAAGCTCGCTGCGCGGAACAAACCCGCGCCCAGTGCACCCTGACCTATGGTGCCTCCGCTGCCGGATACGCCTCGCCGACCACCCGCATCAGGCACGCTGCTTGCTTTTCCTCTCGCGCCACTGCGTCCGTGCAAGTGGACGCGCCGCGCATTTTCCCACGCCACGACGGAGCAAAACACGCCGTGAAAGCCATCCGGGGCCTCTACGATTGGACCATGAGCATGGCTGCGCACCGCCGAGCGCCGCTCATCCTGTTTTGTGTCGCCTTCATCGAGAGCTCGTTCTTTCCGATCCCGCCGCACGTCATGCTGATCCCCATGATCCTGGCCGCACGGGCCAGCGCCTGGTGGCTCGCCACGATCACGACGGTCGCCTCCGTGCTCGGCGGCATCGCGGGCTATGCCATCGGCTTCTTCCTGTATGAATCCGTCGGCAAGTGGGTGCTGAGCCTCTACGGCTACACCGAGAAATTCGAGACGTTCGCCGGCTGGTACAATGAGTACGGCGCCTGGATTGTCTATATCGGCGGTGTCTCGCCATTCCCCTACAAGGTGATCACGATCGCGAGCGGCGTCACTCAACTTGATTTTACCGTCTTCACGGTGGCAAGCATCCTGGCGCGCGGTACAGTGTTCTTCGGCATCGCAGCGCTGCTCTACTGGTTCGGCCCGCCGATCCGGCGCTTCATCGAGGAACGCCTCGCACTCGTCGCAACGACGTTCATCGTGCTGCTGTTCGGGGGCTTCGCGGCCATCCGCTTGTTCGTCTAGGGACGTCGACCAGCTCAAGAGCGCAACCATGCATCATGTTCACACCTCCGCCACCGCCGATCCCGCCTACAAGGCTGGTGCCGCCGCATTGATGATGAGCATCGCCGCGCTCGCGACGGCGTATGGCTTCCAATACATCGGCGGCTACGAGCCGTGCCCGCTGTGCGAAATGCAGCGCTATGCCTACTACGCCGGTATCCCGCTGCTGTTCCTCGCGCTGGTGCTGCTGGCGATCGAGCGCGCGGGCTGGGCGACGGTGATCTTCTTCCTCGTCGCGCTCGGCTTTCTGGCGAATGCGGGCCTCGGCATCTACCACGCCGGCGCCGAATGGAAATACTGGCCCGGCCCAGACACGTGCGGCGCCGTCGCGCGCCCGCTCGGTGGCGGCGATCTCCTCAAGCAGATCGAGACGGCCTACGTCGTTCGCTGCGACGACGCGCCATGGACGTTCCTCGGCCTATCGTTCGCGGGCTGGAACGTCGTCATCTCGTTCGTGATCTTCGTCGCCGCATTGCAGGCCGCGTTCGCGGCATCGGCCGCGAACATGGCGCGAAAGATGGAAGAGCTATAGTTGCCGCGGTCCGCGACGCCTTCGGCGTCCGCGGCAAGAAAAAACACCTAACCCTTCACCTTGATCGTCTCCAGCACGTCCCCCAGGAACTCCGTCAGGTTCTCGGTCATATGATGGACGTGCTCGGGCGGCTGCTGCCAATTGCGGATGCGCAACTGCACCGGATGATCGACGTACGACGAATGCACGAGCACCGTCGTCAGCCCGAGCTGATGCGGCACTTCGAGATTGTGCGGCATGTCCTCGAACATCGCCGCCGCCTTCGGGTCGACGCCGTGACGCTTGAGGAAAGCGTTGTACGGTCCGGCTTCCGGCTTCGGCACGTAGTCCGACGCAACGATGTCGTAGATGTCCTCGAACAGATGCAGGATGCCGAGTTTTCCCGCAACGCGTTCGGCGTGCGCGCGCGTGCCGTTGGTGAAGATGAGGCGGCGGCCCGGCAGTTTCTCAATCGCCGCAGCGAGTTCCGGATGCTCCGGCACCACCGCGAGATCGATGTCGTGCACGTAGTCGAGGAACGCCTCGGGCTTCATCTTGTGGACCTTCATGAGGCCCGAAAGCGTGGTGCCGAATTGGCGGTAGTAGCTCTTCTGGAGATGACGCGCGTAGGCGAACGGCACGCCGAGGAAGTTGGCGATGAACTCGCCCATCTTCTGGTCGACCTGGGCGAACAGATTGCACTCGGCCGGGTAGAGCGTGTTGTCGAGGTCGAACACCCACGCCTCGGTCGCATCGAAACCGGCGCGGTGGCGCACGGTGGCAGCGGACGGCGGCTTCGGCGGTTCCCCACGCATTGCGTTACTTCTTCGTCTTCTTCGCGCCGCCGACCAGCGTGCCGACGCCGTGCTCGGTGAACAGCTCCAGCAGCACGCAGTGCGGCACCCGCCCATCAATGATGACGACCGCTTCGACGCCCGCCTCGACGACCTCGATGCACCCTTCGATCTTGGGGATCATGCCGCCGCTGATGGTGCCATCGCGGATCAGCTCATGCGCCTCGGGCACTGTCAGCTCGGGAATGAGGTTCTTGTCCTTGTCGAGGACGCCCGCGACATCGGTCAGCAGCAGCAGGCGCTTCGCCTTCATGCGCGCGGCGAGCGCGGAGGCGAACGAGTCCGCGTTGATGTTGAGCGTCTGACCGTCGCGTGAAATGCCGACCGGTGCGATGACAGGGATGAGATCGGACTTCGAGATCACCTCGACGATGTGCGGGTTCACCTCGATCGGATCGCCGACGTAACCGATGTCGACCGCCTGCATGATGTTCGACTGCGGGTCCGGCATCTCGGTGATCTTCTTGGCGATCATCAAGTTGGCATCCTTGCCGCAGATGCCGACGGCCTTGCCGCCCTGACGGTTGATCGCCGACACGATCTCCTTGTTGATGGCGCCCGCGAGGACCATCTCGACGATTTCGACGGTCGGCTTGTCGGTCACGCGCAGCCCGTGCACGAACTCCGACTCGATCGCGAGTTTCTTGAGCATCCGCCCGATCTGCGGTCCGCCGCCATGGACGACCACCGGATTGATGCCGGAGAGCTTGAGATAGACGATGTCCTTGGCAAACGCCTCGGCGAGCTTCTCGTCGCCCATGGCATTGCCGCCGAACTTGATGACGACGATCTCTTCGTCATAGTTGATCAGGGCAGGCAAGGCCTCAGCCAGAATGCGCACCTGCGCCTGCGGACCGATGTCCGCAGTACTCACGGCTGCACCTTCCGCCTCGCCACCTTTTGCCATCGCGCTCGACCTTTCAGCAACTTCGCCGCGGACCTACCCCGCGGCGCGCACTTATAGCGTTTTGCAGCCACGGCACCACGAACTTTTGCCGCACATCCTGCCAGCGGCGCGACGCGACCGTGCCGGCTCGGCTACACTCGGCGAAGAACGTCACACCCGTGACACCTGATCAAAGCCGTCCATACTGCCTAACTAACTGATGAGACGACGCATTTAAAGACCGATTGAGCGGATATGCGGATTCCCGGGAAGGCGTGAATCATGCTCTAAGCGGAGCTTGGGACGTGCATCGGTAAAGGCGGGCACGAGATACAGCGAGTTCGAATGGCTGCGGAGTGCCCCCACGGGGCGAAGGTCGACCCAGAATGGCGCAGACAACATCGTTCGAGGCAGGCATGATCGCGCGCTCCGACGCTCTCGTCGGCACGCTGGCGCGCGCGGCTGACTATGCGGCCGGCCAGGGTCAGCCTTCGATCACGCTCGAGCACCTGCTGCTCGCGCTGACCGAGGATGATGACGCGGCCGGCGTCCTCACCGCGAGCAGCGTCGACTTGCATCGGCTGCGCAACGAAGTCGCTGGCTTCATCGGCCAACAGTCCCCCGCGACGCCGATGCGCACCTCTCCTGTGCCGGATGCCGAACTCACGAAGATCCTCACCTACGCCGAAGCGGCGGCACGACAGAGCCGGCGCACCGAGATCAACGGCGCGATCGTGCTCGCTGCCATCCTGGGCGAGGGCCGCAGCATGGCGGCCACATTCCTCAAGGCGCAGGGGCTGACGTTCCAGGCCGCGATCAAGATCATTCAACAAGTGCTGGCGCCCACGCCGCCGCCAGCCGCCTCCCGGCCGGATCCGGAACCCGCCACAGCCGCGCCCGGGCCCGCAGCGCCGTCCGCCAGCGAGCCCTCGGCCGAAGCGTCCGACCCCGCCCCGGCTGCGCTCAAGGCCGACGAGGCGCCGCGTGAGCGCGCACCCCTCGATACCTACATCGCGCCGCCGCCGCGGACACCGCCGCCGGCCGAGCCGCTCACCCGCGTGCCGATCCCCGAGGTGCAGCGGCCGCAGCGCGAAGTGCTCGGCATCCCGAGTATTCGCCCTGATCCGCCGCCGCGCCCGTCTGCGCCAACGCCGGCACCGCGCCCGCAACCGCCGCACGCCACCGAACCCCGCGACGGGCAGCCATCGGCGCCGCCCCCGGCCGCGAGAGAGCCTGAGGCGAAGGGGGCAGCGGCCGCACCTGCGCCTTCGCCTCCTGCCGCGCCGGCGGCTGCGTCACGCCCATCTCCGATGCCGCCGCGCCCGGACCCCACGCCTCGCGGGCCCGTGGCCCCGGCCCCCGTCACGCCACCTGCGCCAGCGCCGTCGCCTGCCCCTGGTGCGAGCGGCGCCTCCCGGCCTCAGGCCCCCGCGGCTGGCGAGCTGATCCCCCCGCGCGTGCAGCCTGTGCCGCCGCCGGCAACGACCATTCGCCCACCACCGATCCCAGGGCGTGAACCCGTCCGCGAGCCGGGGCGGCCTGCCGCCGGCCCGCCGCCGATCCCGCATCCTGCCGAAGGCACGCAGCCTGCCGCCGGTGCACCGTCCGCCAGCGGGCTCGGTGCCCCGCGCCCAGCGCCGCCGCGCCCTGGCATGCGGCTGCCACAGAACCCGCTCGAGGGCCACCAGATCACGGCACCTTGGCCGGAGCCGACCAACGACTACCGCCCGCCCGCGCCGCCGCCCGTCTATCCGCCACGGCCACCAGCCGCGCGCGCCCCGCAGCATCACCCGGATCCCCGTGCAGGCCGCGACACGCCACCGCCTGCGCTCCGTCCGCCACCGCCGCCCCCTCCCGGCCGTGCACAGGCCGTCGAAAAGGGCCAGCTTGTCGAGAACATTCCGCGCCGCATGAAGGTCGGCGTAGCCGAGACATTCGAAATTCGCATTGCGCGCGACGGCGCGATGGAGGTCGGCCAGGGCCTGCCGGGCCGCACCGAACCGCAGTATCACGCCATTCGCATCACCCGCGCCATGAGCGTGCGCCTGAAAGGCGAACCGGGCCGCTTCTACATCGAGGCATCCTCGCCGGAGACGCAGTGGACCGGCATGCAGAACGAACGCCTCGCCGGCGACTACGCGGTGTGGCGGTTCACCGTCATCCCGCAACTGCGCGGCCCCGCCGAACTGATGCTGATCGTGGCCGCGCGCTCGATCGGCACCGACGGCGTCGTCGCCGACACCAGCCTGCCCGAGCAGCGGATCACCGTTCGCGTATCGGCCAACATGACCCGCGGCCTCAAACGATGGGTCGGATGGATCTCGGTCGCGGTTCTCGGCGGCATCCTTGCCAAACTTGGTGAAGCGTTCTGGGAGCCGGCCCTGGCGATCATTCGCCGCGTCATGTGAATAAACGGCACGGCAACGGAACGATCGTGTCCGGATCGCGTTCTCCGCGTGTGCGGAGATGCTTAAAATCCGCGCAGCTTTGCGCACTCTCTGTCAAGGCGGAACAAGCCCTTATCTCGATTGGCGAGTTGACAGACTGAGCTCCGCGCGGTTCAAGGCAGCAGGGTTGTGACGTGAGTAGTGTAGGTGATGAACGTGCGTACGCGTTGGTTCCGCGCGAGCCACTGGCTCGGCAGCAACGGTGAGGTGCCGCAGCGGGCCCAGGGCATCGCCGCAGCAACCCTTGCGGCGGCCTTCGTGGTCGGCGTCGGCGCAACCGGGCGCACCCTTCTCGCATCTTCCGAGACGACACTTACGCAGACCGCAACGACCGTTACGGTCGGCGGCCACCTGACGACCGCGGATAGCTGGA
>CAZKZT010000041.1:9345-15776 GCA_964557265.1 uncultured Hyphomicrobium sp. | reverse complement strand
AGGAGCAGTTCGACGATCAGCGCATCCTCCCGCGCCACACCCGCAATCGCATCATGGAAGCGCGCCACCGGCCACGGATCCTTGATCGGGTACCAGAGCAGATAGACGCCTCCCTCGAACCGGCGCCGTGCATGGGCGAGCCCGGTCACGATCCGGTCGAGCTCGCCGGCCTCCTCGAACGGCGGGTCAACAAGAATGACGCCCCGCCGCTCCTTCGGCGGCAGCTGAGCCTTGAGCGCCAGCCAACCATCGAGCGCGAGCACCTTTGCCCGCCTGTCCCGCGACAACACGCGGCGCAAGGTTGCCGAGTCCTCCGGATGCAGCTCGTTGGCCACCAGCCGGTCGTCGGGCCGCATCAATGCGAGCGCGAGACTCGGCGATCCGGGATACCGGCACAACCGGCCATGCGGGTTCAGGGCCGTGACGGCATCGAGATAAGGCGCGAGCAGATCGGCGGCGGTGGCAGACAGCGGCAGCGCGTCGGGGCCGATCAAGCGGCCGATGCCGCCCCGCCATTCTCCCGTCTTCGTCGCCTCTTCCCCTTCGAGGTCGTACAAACCGATGCCGGCGTGAGTGTCGATGACGCGGAACGGTGCGGGCTTCTTTGCCAGATGCACCAGCACAAGCGACAGCACAGCGTGCTTCAGCACGTCCGCAAAGTTCCCGGCATGATAGGCGTGTCGATAGTTCATGGCCCTGCGTCGAGCACCCCGGCCGCCCGCTTGTCAAGCGCCGAACAGCCGATCGCCTCGCCGCCGGCGCGCCGAGCCACCCCCTTTCGTCACGTCAGGATTGAATTGTTCTCATTGGAGATCTGCCTGCTATGTGAGATACATCACCTGTCATAATTGGACCGATGCGCGGCCGGTTGCGTTGCCTTAGCCGCGGACTACGATCGTAGGGTCCTCCGCGATCGCGGATCGCACGTACTTTCTCCCGACGGCCGCCACACGCCCGCGATCTCGCGAGCCTCCCGCAGGCACCTGATGCAAAAGCCGACCGAATCGCCCGCTGCGCCCCTGCCCTGGTGGCGGGATCCGATGCATCATGCGATTCACGCCGTCGGCATAACGCAGATCACCGCCTGGGGTACCGCGTTCTACTGCCTTGGCGTCCTGGCCGCGCCCATCGCGCAGGAACTGGGCTTCAGCCGCAGCTTCGTATTCCTCGGGTTCACCGTCGCCATGCTCACGCAGGGCGTGGTCTCCGCCAGCATCGGCCGGCTGATCGACCGCTGGGGCGGCCGCAACGTCATGAGCCTCGGCGTCGTTCTGATCGCGATCGGCCTCGCGGCGCTGGCGTTCGTGACCCACTGGATCGCCTACCTCGCCGTCTGGGCCTTCCTCGGCCTCGCCATGCGCATGTCGCTCTACGATGCGGCCTTCGCGTCGATCGTCCAGGTGGCACCGACCCGAGGCCGCAAGGCGATATCCTACCTCACGCTCTACGGCGCGTTCGCCTCGACGGTATTCTGGGTGATCGGCCACCAGTTGTCGGAAGCCGTCGGCTGGCGCAACACGCTGCTCATTTTCGCTGCGATCAATCTCGTGGTGTGCCTGCCGCTCAACTGGTGGGGCCTCTCGAAGCGCGAGCCGAAGGCGACAAACGCACCTGCCGCCGGGATGGAAGCCCGCGCCATCGACGGCAAGCCGCTTGAAGGGCGCGCGCGCACCATCGGGATGATTCTGTTCGCGCTCATCATGTCGCTGAATGGTTTCGTTTTCGGTGTCGTCTCGGTTCAGCTCGTACCGTTGTTCGAATCGGCGGGCATGGCGACCGCCACTGCCGTCTGGATCGCGTCGCTCAAGGGCGTTGCCCAGTTCGGCGGCCGCATCATCGAAATCATCTTCGGGCGCAACCTGCACGCGTTCACTGTCGCCCGGTTCGCAATCGGTGCGCTGCCGTTCTCATTGCTGCTGCTGCTGTTCAGCGGCGGCGCCTTCGCGCCCATCCTTGCCTTCACCCTTCTGATGGGCGCCTCGCAAGGCGTCATCACCATCGTGCGCGGTGCCGTGCCGCTGGCACTCTTCGGCAGCCAAGGCTACGGCCGCATCCTCGGCCTGATCGCCACGCCGATCCTGGTCGTCAGCGCCCTCGCGCCGACCGTCTACGCGTTCATCCTCGACACGTGGGGCAACACCGTCGGCGTAACAGTGCTGGTCGTGAGCGCCATGCTGGCGATGCTCGCGATCGAGCTGATGGGGCGGTGGTACCGTCGCAACCAGGCGAACGGTTGAACGTGCCCCCGGCAATCAGCGGCGCGGGCCGATCACATGGTTCTGCACGCCGGCAGCTGCGAGCTGCGGCCGCTTGGAGCTGATCACCCCCGCATTCACACCCGCCCAGCCGATCTCACCGGAGAGACGCCCGTACTCGATCTTCGGGCAGCGGTGCATGACGACCTTGAGCCCGGCTGCCTCCGCTTCGGCTGCCGCTTCGTCATTGCGCACCGAAAGCTGCATCCAGATCACCTTCAGCCCGAGCCTGTCCTTGAGCGCGATCGCCTCGCGGGTGATCCCCAGTGCCGCCTCCGAATTGCGGAAGATGTCGATCATATCGATGCGACGATCGATGTCCGCGAGGCCTGCCACCACCTTCTGGCCGAGGATCTCCTGCCCCGCGAGGCCCGGATTGACGGGCACCACATCGAACCCTTTGCCGAGCAGATACTTCAGCACGAAGTAGCTCGGCCGGTTGATGCTCGCCGACGCACCGACCATCGCCACCGTTTTCACCTCGTTGAGGATCGACGCGATATAGGCGTCGTCGTAGCGGTCGTGGTTCATGCGGACCTCGGCGGCGGAAGTTGCGGGCGGCCATCCTGATCCAGCGGCCAGAACGGATTGTACGCGATCTCCCAGAGATAGCCGTCCGGATCGGCGAAATAACCTGCGTATCCGCCCCAGAAGACCTTCCGCGCCGGCTGCGTGACGCGCCCGCCCTTGCTCGCCGCATGCGCCATGGCCGCGTCTACGGCCGCCTCGCTGTCGAGATTGATCGCCAGCGACATGCGCGCATGCCCCGTCCCCGGCTCGATCGCGACACCGGCGTCCTCCGCCAGATCGTCGCGCCCGAACACAGCGAGAATGATGCCATTCATGTCGAAGAACGCGACGCCTTCGCCCTCCAAATCAGCGGCGCGAAAGCCGAGTCCCTCGTAGAACCGGCGCGACGCGGCGACATCCGCCACACCGAGCGTCACAAGGCTCATGCGTTGCGGGAGTGGTGCCACAGTCAATCGCCCTTCCAATCAGGCGGCCGCTTGTCGATGAAGGCACCGATACCTTCCTTGGCATCGCGATGCATCATGTTCCGCACCATGACGTCACTGGCATAGGCATACGCATCAGCGACACCCAACTCGATCTGGGCGTAGAATGCCTCCTTGCCGATCGCGACCACTGCAGGAGACTTGCTGGCGATCGTACGTGCCATCTCGAGCGCTCCTTCCAGCGCCGCGCCTTCGGTCACCACACGGTTGGCAAGCCCGTAGTGCACGGCCTGCTCGGCATCGAGCGTCTCGCCAAGCAGCAGCATTTCCATCGCCTGCTTGCGCGGCACGTTACGCGACAGCGCCACCATCGGCGTCGAACAGAACAGTCCGATATTGACTCCCGGCGTCCCGAAGCGCGCCGCCGCGCCCGCAACGGCCAGATCGCAGGTCGCCACCAACTGGCAGCCCGCCGCCGTCGCCACGCCTTCGACAGCCGCGATGAACGGCTTGGGGCTGCGCATGATCGACGTCATAACGCCCGCGCACCGCTCCATCGTGTGGGCATAGAAGGCGCGGCCGCCATCCGCGCTGCCACGTTGCGCCGTCAGCTCCTTGAGATCGTGGCCGGCGCAGAATGCGGGCCCCAATGCATCGACAACGACCGCGCTCACGCTCCGATCGACGGAAACCCGGTCGATGGCCGCCTGAAGTGCCGCCAGCATCTCGAGGCTCAGCGCGTTGCGCGCACTCGGCCGCGCCAGCGTGAGGATAGCGACCGCGTCCCGCCGTTCCTCGTGGAGCACGCCGGCAGCGTCGCTCCCAGTGGTGCCTGGTGACGTGCGATCCTGCATCATGGCCCCTTGAACGACAACGGCCCCGCGATGGCGGCGGGGCCGTTCTGCTGTGTCAGTCCTTACTGCTGCCCCAGTGCCTTTTCCAGAGCCGCTCGATGCTTCGACACCACGGCGACGTTGGCGGGGAACTTCACCGGCGGCGTATTCTTCAGCGCATCATTCAGCTCGTCGAGCATCTGCTTCTTCTCGGCAGCCGCAATCTGCGTATCCGCGGTGATGTCGGCGATCTCCTTCTTGATCAGCTCGATCGGGTCGGAATACTTGCCCGTATCCGGATCGATCCCGCTCAGGATGACGGAGATGTTGTAGGCCACATCATCGTACTCGGTGTAGTCCTTGAAGCCGTGCTTGCGGGAAATCTCGTCGAGCTCCGCCTGCTGCTTATCGGTCGGCGCGGCGCCTTCCGTGGCCGGGTTACGCTCGATGAACTTGTTGATGTCGGGCTGCGCCGCGATGAAGCCCTGGACGTGCTTCTCGCTGAGCTCGATCTGGTTGAAAGCCTCCTGCGCCTGCGCCGGAGCCACCGACGAGAATGACGAAACGCCTATTGCCACCACTGCCGCAAGCGCGGCAAGAATTCCAAACCTGCTCAGCATCGGGCATTCTCCTCGTTAGAATTCTTTCAAGCGCGCACCAGTACCGTGTGGCCGCGAAGCAGCGACGTCATAGCAGATCAGCAGAGTGGGACACCATTAAGGATGTCAACCGATAGCCCACAGCCATGTCACCTTTCCGTCACTGCCGTGACGGACTTGATCGACGCAGCCTTTCCGCAGATCCATGCCTCAGGACGAGTCATGGAGATCGAATCCGTCGGCCCTAACACAGCCCGCGTCCGCATGCATCTGACCGAACGCAACACGCGGCCCGGCGGCACCATCTCGGGACCGGCGATGTTCACGCTCGCGGACTTCTCCATCTACGTCGCCCTCATCGGCCGGCTCGGAGAGCCCGCGATCCCCTCCGTAACGAGCAACTTGAACATCACGTTCCTCATGCGGCCGCCACCGCGCGACGTCATTGCTGAGACACAGCTGGTCCGCGTCGGCCGCCGGCTCGCCTACGCTGACGTGGCGCTCTATTCAGACGGTGGCAGCGAAATGATCGCACACGCCACCGGCAGCTACGCGCTTGTCCCGCCAGCTACAAAATCGTGAGGTAAAATATTACCGCTACGGTGGTAATATTTTACCGCTCTTGTAGAACATTGATTTAACTGAGTTATTTTTGGCAACGTCCACGCAATGCGCATTGACCGGCCGGCCAATAAAAACTAGAAGAATGCGGCACAGCGCGCGACCTCGGTCGCGCCGCCGTTTCCAATGAATTCGACTGTACTCGGGGCCGTTGAGTCCAACCCTTGGTGCGGCACCTTCCGGACCACACGTTCTAAAGACAGTGCCACGCCCTCGGCTCCTGCGAGGCGGGCAGGCTTCACATTCGAGGACCAGACAATGAAGACCTACAGCGCCAAGCCCGGCGAGGTGGAGAAAAAGTGGGTACTGATCGACGCCGAGGGTCTCGTCGTCGGCCGGCTCGCTTCTCTGATCGCCATGCGTCTCAAGGGCAAGCACAAGCCGACCTATACGCCGCACGTCGACATGGGTGACAACGTCGTCGTCGTGAATGCCGAGAAGGTCGTCTTCACCGGCAACAAGTACGAAGACAAGAAGTACCATTGGCACACCGGATATCCGGGTGGCATCAAGACGCGCTCGCCGCGCCAGATCATCGAGGGCAAGTTTCCCGAGCGCGTCGTCTTCAAGGCCGTCGAGCGCATGCTCGCCCGCGGTCCGCTGCAGCGCCGCCTGATGACCAACCTCAAGGTCTACGCGGGTCCCGCCCATCCTCACGAGGCGCAGCAGCCCACGCCGCTGGATGTCGCCGCGCTCAATCGCAAGAACAAGAGAGTCTGACGCCATGACCGCAGATGCAAAATCCCTAGAGGATCTCGGCAACCTCACCGGTCAGGCGTCCGATGCCGCCGCGGCGCCGATTCACGTCCAGAAGCTCGACGCGCAGGGCCGCGCCTATGCCACCGGCAAGCGCAAGAACGCCATCGCGCGCGTCTGGATCTCGCGCGGCGCGGGCAAGATCACGATCAATGACCGCGATGTCGCCACCTACTTCGCGCGTCCGGTGCTCCAGATGATCCTGAAGCAGCCGCTGGTCGCCGCTGAGCGCATGGACCAGTACGACATCCGCGCCACCGTCGCTGGTGGTGGCCTGTCCGGCCAGGCCGGCGCGGTTCGTCACGGCCTGTCCAAGGCGCTGACCTACTTCGAACCCGAGCTGCGGACGACCCTCAAGAAGGGCGGCTTCCTCACGCGCGACAGCCGCATCGTCGAACGCAAGAAGTACGG
>CAZKZT010000041.1:6993-9335 GCA_964557265.1 uncultured Hyphomicrobium sp. | reverse complement strand
GGAAGCTGCGGCGGGCCTTGGCCTTGCCGCAGCTTCCAGTTCTCGCGGCGCTGATCGCCACGATCGACATTTCGGAATGCAAACGGCCCGCCGATCACTCGGCGGGCCGTTTGGTTTTCGGTGTATCGCTCCGCTGCGACCGCGACGCTTACGACATCGTACCGCCGGTGACGCAATTGATCGGGCGCAGATGCACGCAGCTCGAATTGCGCGGCTTCAGAAAGAACCGCTCCGTCATGTCGAACGCGGACTGGATGAAGTAGTTGAACACCAGCGGCGTGTAGTTGTAGGTCGCCTCGGAGACGATCACGCTCTCACCTGCAACGAGAAGCCCCGTCGGAATGCCACCGTAGGTTTCGCCACGGTTGTGCGGTGTGCCGCCATTGTTGTCGCGCGACCAGTCGACGGTATACATCAGCACACTCGGGTTGCCGGGCGTACCCTCTGCCTTGACGCTGATTACCTTCACGTAGAGACGCTCGAGTTCATACGGGGCGATGAGCTGCTCGATGATCTTGAGGTCGCGATCCACTTGCGCGGCGGTCAATCCGGAGTTGGGCGCCCGCGCGATGAGGTCGGCGGTCGAGCTTGCCGCTTGCGTCAGTCGGCGATCGACGGTCAGCGCCTGACTGAACTCGATGGTGCCGACAAACAGGAAGAACATGATCGGCACGATCATCGCGAATTCGATGGCCGCCATGCCGCCGGAGTCTTTGCGAAGTCGCTTGAACAGGCTGTGCCCACGCCGTCTCGAGCGGGCGCGCACCAAAGCTCTCATGACAAGATTCTTCATGTTGCGCGCACCCATCAGTTGTACGGCTCGGTTCTGAACGTCGTCGCAGCCTGGATCAGGCGCGAGCCGTTGGCCATGTTGCCCAGGTTCAGATAGGGGATCTTGCTGGCCAGCGCCCATTCGTAGCAGACCCAGATCAGCACCACTTCATCCGCCTCTCCCGGCGTGTAGGTGGTCACGTCACTCAGGTTGCCGCCGGAATCGAGGCATTGCGGCAGCGTGCCTGGGCCGATTGCTTCGGAGTCTGGATAGTTCAGCACGTTGACGCGCAGCTTGTTCGTGCAATCCACGAAGGCAGGCGCAAGCTCGCACACCTTCTCCTTGAACTGCTCCGCCGTCATCCCGCCCTGCTGAACCTGACCCGTGCGGATCAGACGACCGGTCTGCTCGACCGCATTCTCGAGCGAGAAGGTCGTGAAGAAGTAGAGGCCCACGCCAAGGATGCCGAACAGCAGCATCAGGAACGGCCCGGCCACGAAAGCGAACTCGATCGCCGTCGTGCCTGAACTGTCCCGGCGCCAGCGCCGCAACAGCAGACTCCTGGGGGTGATCCGCGCAGCACGTGCGTCGGGCGATGGCAGCATGGAGGTACGCCTCACTCAGACCTTCCAAGGAACAATCCGACCATCAAATACGAGATTGCTGAATCATCGCTTAATCAGCGTCACTCGCTTTCCTTCTGGTTAATGAAACGCGGAGAAGGCCATATATCTCGCCTCGCAGAAATGGCCGCCACGCGATTTATCCCCGCACAGCTTGTCCATGCGATAGTTTTTGGTTTCCACTCATAAGTATATATTTTGGCAATATTTGCCTAATCACAGAAATCATCCCCAAATACAAACAATACATTGACATCGCAACGGTCATTTGCTACAAATTTAGTACAGTGTGAGACTTGTGACCTGCGGTGTTGCCGGCGTGACTATTCCGCCCACCCTCACCACTGCACTGCCCACCCACAACTCTGGTGTTCCTGCATGCCCGGTTCGGATCAAGCCGACTGGTCTGAGATCCGTCGCCTGTACGTCGCCGGCGAGGTGACAATCACCTCGATCGCCACGCAGCACGGCGTCACCGCCCAACGGATAGCGCGGCGGGCTCGAATGGAAGGCTGGCCATCGCGCCGACAGCACCGCAAACGCAAGCGGGACGGTTCGAAAGCTAAATCCACCCGCAAACCGATTGCCGCTCAAAAACGTCGGGATACCGCGGCCGGGAAGCCCCACCGGCGTCTGCCGGCCAACCCGGCTGCCCAATCGCTCAAAGCGCGCCGCACCCTGGTCCGCCGCCTCTACAAAGCGATCGATACCAAGCTTCAGCACATGGAACACCGCATGGCACACGACATGGCCACCGACGAACATCCCTCCGAGACCTCCGCTGCCGACCACGAGCGCGACACCCGCGCCATCGGCACCCTCATCGCCAACCTCAGTCGCGTAACGGAGATCGAAGCTGACCTCGAGCGCATCCCCGGAACCGCCGCCGCCAACGCCTCCGAACAAGCCGACCGCCAGCTCGCCGACGAGGCGGAGCGCTTCCGCCG
>CAZKZT010000041.1:5839-6983 GCA_964557265.1 uncultured Hyphomicrobium sp. | reverse complement strand
AAGTTGCGGAGCGTCTTGCTCGGATTGTCCGGCCTGCCTGAAGGTACCGTCGAAACAGCGCTCTCTGCGCTGTCCGCTTCTGAAATCGTCCGCCTCGCCTACGACTGGCCAATTTGGGCCCGCGACGACCAGCTCGCCCCCGTCACGACCGACTCCGGCAAGCCCTGGCAGACTTGGCTGATCCTTGGCGGTCGCGGATCCGGCAAGACCCGCGCCGGCGCCGAATGGGTCCGCGCCCGCGCCCTCGGCTTCGATGCCGATCACAACGAACCCGCCCGCCGCATCGCTCTCATCGGGCTTACGATCGCACAGGTACGCAGCGTCATGATCGAAGGCGTCTCCGGCCTCCTCGCCGTTCATGCACCGCATGAGCGCCCCCATTACGACGTCTCGCGCAACCAGATCCAATGGTCCAACGGAGCCGTCGCCCAGATGTTCGCTGCCGACGATCCCGACAATCTCCGCGGACCGCAATTCGACGCCGCGTGGTGTGACGAGCTCGCCAAATGGCGCCGCGCCCAGAATGCCTGGGACATGCTGCAATTCGCGCTCCGCCTCGGCCGTCAACCGCGCGCCATCGTCACCACCACACCGCGACCGCTCGCGCTCCTCAAGAAGCTGATCGCCGACGAAGCCACCGTCACCACGCGCGCCAAGACCACCGACAACGCCGCCAATCTCGCGCCGTCGTTTCTTTCGGGTGTACTCAAGCGCTACGGCGGCACCGCACTCGGCCGCCAGGAAATCGATGGAGAGATCGTCGAGGATCGCGGCGGCGGCCTGTGGCGCAAGAGCTGGCTCGATCAGCATCGCGTCGCCGCACCACCGGAGCTGGCCCGCATCGTCGTCGCTGTCGACCCGCCCGTCACGTCGAACGCAACGTCGGACGCCTGCGGAATCATCGTTGCCGGTCTCGGCGAAGACGGCCGCGCCTATGTCCTCGCCGATCGCACCATCCGCGGCCGCGAGCCCACCGTGTGGGCCCGTGCAGCAGTCGCCGCCTACCGCGACTTCGCCGCCGATCGCATCGTCGCCGAGGTCAACCAGGGTGGCGATCTCGTCGTCGGCGTGATGCGGCAGGTCGATGCCTCGGTGCCGATCCGCCCCGTACGCGCCACGCGCGGCAAATGGGTGCGCGCTGAAC
>CAZKZT010000041.1:0-5829 GCA_964557265.1 uncultured Hyphomicrobium sp. | reverse complement strand
TGTGCGCGTTCGGAGCCGACGGCCTCGCCCAAGGAAAGAGCCCCGACCGACTCGACGCGCTCGTCTGGGCGCTCACTGATCTCATGCTGACAAATCCGCGCAGCCCAACCATACGGACGCTCTGAATGACCCGCATTCGTGTTGCGACCTCGCTCGGCACCTTCCTCGGTCGCCTGGCTCGTGGCGCCATGCCCTGGCGCACGCCGCCGCCGGCCTCTGCCGCCGCGGAATCCAAGTCGAGCGCCGCCGGCCGTCTGATTGCCTTCGAGTCGCTGCGTCAACCCGCGTGGACGCCGCGCGACTACGCCGCCTTCGCCCGCGAAGGGTACATGAGCAACGCCATCGTCTATCGCTGCGTGCGCATGACCGCGGAGACCGCCGCTTCTGTGCCGCTGCTGCTCTATCGCGGCGAGGAAGAGATCGCCGCGCATCCGCTGCTCGATCTCATCAACCGCCCAAACCTGGCCCAGGTCGGCCCCGACTTCCTCGAAGCCCTGTTCGGCCACTTGCTCGTTGCCGGCAACAGCTACGTCGAAGCCGTCGCCATCGACGACGAAATCCGCGAACTGCACACGCTACGCCCCGACCGCATGAAGGTCGTGCCCGGCAGCGATGGCTGGCCTGAAGGCTACGAATACACCGTCGGCGGCCGCACTGCGCGCCTCTCCGGCGACATAACGCCCGGCGTTCGCGGCGTCCTCCATATGAAGCTGTTCCACGCCGCACACGACCACTACGGCATGAGCCCGCTCGAAGCCGCCGCCACCGCCATCGACCTTCACAACACTGCGGCGCGCTGGAACAAGGCGCTGCTCGACAATTCAGCCCGCCCGTCAGGCGCGCTCGTCTACACGGCCCGCGACGGCAACCTCACCGCTGAGCAATACGAACGCCTCAAGGCCGAGCTCGAGCAAGGCTTCCAGGGCGCCGTCAACTCCGGCCGCCCGCTCCTCCTCGAAGGCGGCCTCGACTGGAAGTCGATGTCGCTGTCACCGCGCGACATGGATTTCCTCGAGGCCAAAAACGCCGCCGCACGCGAGATCGCCCTCTCCCTCGGCGTTCCTCCGATGCTGCTCGGCATCCCCGGCGACAACACCTATGCCAACATGGCTGAAGCAACGCGTGGCTTCTGGCGCCAGACCATCATCCCGCTGGTCGGCCGCACATCCAAGGCGCTGTCGCATTGGCTTGCGCCTGCATGGGACGCTGATCTCGAGCTTCGTCCCGACTTCGACGCCGTCGAAGCCCTTTCCTCCGAGCGCGAAGCCCTATGGGCGCGCCTCGACCGATCGACGTTCCTCACGCTCAACGAAAAGCGCGCGGCCGCAGGATACAGCCCCATCGACGGCCGCGACGTACTCACCCATCCGGAGCGCTCATCTTGATCAATCATCGCGCGTCACCGAGTCCTGCTCTACGCCCTCGCGAAGCCCATTTCACGGCGCTCGACCTCAAGAGCGTCGCCGATGATGGCGCCTTCGAAGGTTACGCGTCGCTCTTCGGTCGCGAGGATCTCGGCCACGACATCGTCCAGCCCGGCGCCTTCCGCGATTCGCTCGCCGCGCGCGGCCCTTCCGGCGTGCGGATGCTGTTCCAGCACAATCCCGCCGAACCAATCGGCATCTGGGAAACGCTCGCCGAGGATGCGAAGGGCCTTTTCGTGCGCGGCCGCCTGATGCCGACAGTCGCCCGCGCCCGCGAAGTTCTCTCGCTCATGCGGGCCGGTGCCATCGACGGTCTCTCCATCGGCTTTCGAACCGTCAAGGCCCACCGCGACCGCGTGCGCGGTATTCGCCGCATCGAGAAGATCGATCTCTGGGAGATCTCCATCGTCACGTTCCCGCTGTTGCCTGACGCGCGCATCGCCACCGTGAAGTCGCGGCCGTTCGCGCACACCCGGCCATCGGCACGCACATTCGAACGCTGGCTCACGCAGGACGCTGGGCTGACGCGCACCGAGGCCCGCGCCTTTCTTCACTCGGGCTTCAAGGGGCTGGCCGCTCTGCGGGATGCAGACGCGAGCCCTGCCACGACGTCCCGGCTCGCCGATCGCTGTGCCGCCGTCGCCGCTTATCTCCGCTCAACACCTGTCACCTGAAGGATCGACCGCTCCATGACCGCCACCGCCGCCCCTGAGGCCAAGAGCACGCCCGAGCTCGGCTACGCGCTCGACGATCTGCTTCGCGCTTTCGAGACCTACAAGGAAGAGAACGACCGCCGCCTTGCCGACGTCGAGACGCGCGGCGCTGCCGATCCGCTGACGATCGAAAAACTCGATCGCCTCGACCGCGCCCTCGACGACCACAAGCGTCGCATCGACGAAATGACGCTGAAAGCAGCGCGTCCACCGCTCGGCACAAGCGCCCCGCGCAGCCACGCCACCCGCGAGCACAAAGCCGCGTTCGACGCCTACGTCCGCAAGGGTGAATCGTCCGGCCTCCTCGACCTCGAAGGCAAGGCGCTCTCTGTCGGCTCCGGTCCCGACGGCGGCTATCTCGTTCCGGCCGAGACCGAAACGCCCGTCAACGCGGCGCTGCGCGACATCTCGCCGATCCGTGCCATCGCCAGCGTCCGCCAGGTCTCGAGCTCGGTCTACAAGAAGCCGATCTCCGTCGCCGGCGCCGGCACTGGCTGGGTCGGCGGCACCGCCTCGCGCCCCGAAACGACGACGCCGACACTCGCCGAACTCTCCTTCCCGACCACCGAGCTCTACGCGATGCCGGCCGCGACCGGCGCACTCCTCGATGACTCCGCCGTCGACATCGATCAATGGATCGCGGAAGAAGTCCGCACGTCCTTCGCCGCGCAGGAAGGCACCGCCTTCGTCACCGGCGACGGCACCAACAAGCCGACCGGCTTCATGCACTACACCAAAGTCGCTAACGCGAGTTGGACGTGGGGCAACATCGGCGCGATCAAGACCGGCGTCGACGCCGCGTTTCCGTCCACCGATCCCGCCGACAAGTTGATCGACTTCGTCTACACGCTCAAGGCCGCGTACCGCCCCAACGCCCGCTTCGTCATGAATCGCTCGACGCAGGCGCTGGTCCGCAAAATGAAGGACGAGGACGGCCACTACCTCTGGCATCCGGCGATCAGCCCCGGCGAGGCCCCGACGCTGATGGGCTTTCCTGTCACCGAATCCGAGGACATGCCGAACGTCGCCGCCGACGCTTACGCGATCGCCTTCGGCGACTTCCGCCGCGGCTATCTGATCGTCGACCGCGTCGGCATCCGCATTCTGCGCGACCCCTACTCCGCCAAACCCTACGTGCTCTTCTACACGACGAAGCGCGTCGGCGGCGGCGTCCAGGACTTCGACGCGATCAAGCTGCTGCAGTTTGGCGACTGATCGCGCGCCACCTGCCTCCCCTTCGCCACGGATGATCAGGCGCGACCGGATTTTTCCTTCGCCGGATCCGGACCGCACGCCGCCGTCACCTCTGGGCACGGCTCCCCGCATCGACCGGTGATTTCGCACGCCGCCGGCCGATGATGCCTGCCCGCACGCTGCGATGCCTCCTCCCCATCGCCGCGCGCACGACGGATCGCATCCGAGGCGCGCGCAGGCGGCATTGGTCTCCCCCTCAACCAATGCCGCCTGCGCAAACTTTCACCTGATCGCACCAGCCACGAGGTACCATGGCCAACATCCTCCTCAGCGGACCTGCCGTCGAACCGATCACGCTCGCGGAGGCCAAAGCCCACTTGCGCGTCGACATCGCGGCTGACGATACGCTGATCCACAGCCTGATCATGGCCTCGCGTCTGCACATCGAAGCGGCGTTGGACCTGGCGCTGGTCACTCAATCATGGCGCCACCGTCGCGATGCGTGGCCGAAAGCGCGCGCGCTGATCCTGCCGCTGCACCCGATCCAGAGCCTGACGTCTGTCAGGATCTACGCGCGAGACGGCTCACATCAAACGCTCGACAACGATGATTTCATCCTCGACGGCAGCGCAAATCCGCCACGTCTGGTTTGGCAAGGGACCGGCACACCGCCAACGGCGGGCCGCTCCGCAAATGGCATCGAGATCGATTTTATCGCAGGCTTTGGCGACCTCGCGAACGATGTTCCCCAGCCGATCCGCCAAGCGCTGCTTCTGCTCGTTGCGCACTGGTACGAAAACCGCGAGCCGGTCGAGATTGGCGCGACCGCCACGCCAATTCCGTCCACCGTCTCCGATCTGCTGTTGCCGTATCGCCGGAGGCAACTGTGAAACGACGCTCGATCGGCCGATTGCGGCATCGCCTCACACTTGAAGCAGCAAGCCGCGCACCGGACGGCGGTGGCGGCGCCGACGAGAATTGGTCCGCCATCGCCACCATCTGGGCCTCGATTGCGCCGGCCAGCGGCGCCGAAACCGTCGACGCCGATGCCCTCCGCGGACGCATCTCGCACGAGATCGTCTTCCGCTACCGCTCAGGCATCGCGCCCGCGATGCGTCTGCGCCACGGCACCCGAATGTTCGACATCGCAGCCGTTCTCGACGTCGATGAACGCCGCCGCTGGCTCAAGTGTCTTTGCGTGGAGCGCGACCTGTGAAGCTCTCGACGACCGTTTCCGGCCACGATCCGAGCCGCCTCGCCGACATTATCGAGCGCCGCATCCGCGAGCGCATTTCCGCGCAAACCGCGACGCCGCTTCCGCGCAGTATCGACGATCATCCACCGCAACCGCCCCGCGCGCCTCGCAGGAGCTAGCCCATGTCCAGCGCTGTCTGGGATCTTCAGCAGGCCGTCCACGCCACGCTATCTGCCGACACCGCGATCCTCGCGCTGCTTGGCACACCGCGGATCTACGACGACGTGCCGCGCGGCGCCACCCTTCCCTATGTGACACTCGCTGCCTTCACAGCTCGCGACTGGGCTACAGGCACCGAGCCCGGCACCGAGATCACGTTCACAGCTCACGCCTGGTCACGCGGCGCCGGTCACAAGGGACCGCATCTCCTCGCCGACGCTGTCCGCGCCGCACTGCACGACCAACCGCTCACACTCTCCGCGCACCATCTCGTCAATCTCCGCCACGACTCATCCGAAACGCGCCGCGAGCGTGACGGCAGCACCTACCGCGTCATCGCCCGCTTCCGCGCCGTCCTCGAGCCGGTGCCTTGACCTCCTCGATACATCCCACGCTCAGCCAAGGACCTCCCCCGCATGGCCGCTCAAAAAGGCAAGGACCTCCTACTCCGGCTCGACACGACTGGCACAGGCAGCTTCTCGGCCGTTGCTGGTCTGCGGTCTCGTTCGATCGCCTTCAACGCCGAAACCGTCGACGTCACCAACGCCGACTCGGCTGGCGAATGGCGAGAGCTTCTCGCCGGCGCTGGCGTGAAGAGCGCGCGCATCGCCGGCGCCGGCATCTTCAAGGATGCCACCTCGGATGCCACCATCCGCGCCTATGTCTTCGATGGCACGATCCGCGCGTGGCAAGTCGTGATCCCGGACTTCGGCACTGTCGAAGGTTTGTTCCAGATTGCCTCGTTCGAACTTTCGGGGCGCCACGATGGCGAGGTCGCTTTCGAGATCACGCTCGAATCCGCCGGACAGCTCACATTCACCGCGCCATAAAGGAACACGCTCATGGCCAATCTCCATCGCGGTGAGATCGACGCCGTTCTAGACGGCGAACCGCATCGCCTCTGCCTCACCCTCGGTGCACTCGCCGAACTGGAGAGCACCTTCGGCAACGACGACATGCTTGCTGTCGCCGAGCGCTTCTCGCGCGGACGGCTCAGCGCGCGTGATGCCGTCCGCATCATCGGTGCGGGCCTGCGCGGTGCCGGCCACCAGGTGACCGACGATGTCGTCGCCCGAATGCGGGC
>CAZKZT010000040.1:8437-15992 GCA_964557265.1 uncultured Hyphomicrobium sp. | reverse complement strand
TCGGCAACTCGCGATAGCTCTTGAGGCCGTGCTTGAAGATCTGCACGTGACCCGGGCAGTTCATCGGCTTCAGCGCGAAGACGCGCTCGTCCTCGGTCTCGGTGACGAACATGTTCGCGTGGTAGGTCTCCCAGTGACCCGATGTCTCCCACAGCGAGCGCTCGAGCAGCTGCGGCGAGTTGACCTCGACGTAACCTTCCGCGATCTGGCGGCGGCGCATGTAGCCGATCAGGCCCTGGAACAGCGTCCAGCCCTTCGGATGCCAGAACACGGTGCCGGGCGCGTCGTCCTGGAAGTGGAACAGGTCCATCTCGCGGCCGAGCTTGCGGTGGTCGCGCTTCTCCGCTTCCTCGATCTGCTTGAGGTAGGCGGCCAACTCCTTCTCATCGGCGAACGCGACGCCGTAGATGCGCTGGAGCTGCGGTCCTTGCGAGTCGCCGCGCCAGTAGCTGCCGGAGAACCGCGTCAGCTTGAACGCCTTCCCGATCTGGCCGGTTGCCGTCATGTGCGGGCCGCGGCAGAGATCGAGCCAGTCGCCCTGATTGTAGATCTTGACGTCCTCGCCCTCAGGGATCGCGTCGACCAGCTCGACCTTGAACAGCTCGCCCTTGGCGCGGAAGTAGTCCTTCGCCTTGTCGCGGCTCCACACCTCCTTCTTGAAGGGGGCGTTGCGCGCGATGATCTCGTGCATCCGCTTCTCGATGACCGGAAGGTCCTCGGGCTTGAAGGGCTCGTCCTTCGCAAAATCATAGAAGAAGCCGTTCTCGATCACCGGGCCGATCGTCACCTGGGTGCCGGGCCAGATGTCCTGCACCGCCTCGGCGAGGACGTGCGCGGCGTCATGCCGGATCAGCTCCAGCGCTTCCGGGTCGGTGCGCGAGACGAATTTGATTTCGGCGTCGGTATCGATCGGATCGGCGGCGTCGCTAAGGGCGCCGTTCAGCACCATGGCGACGGTGCGCTTGGCGAGCGACGGTGCGATCGATTTTGCCACGTCGAGGCCGGTGGTCCCAGCGGGAACCTTGCGTTTGGCGCCGTCCGGAAATGTCAGGGTGATCTCGGTCATCGGATGTCCTCCTCTCACTCACTGCCAACCAAGCAGGTAAGACGGATGTCTTAGGCCGCGGCTTGTGGCAGGCGCCGGGGGCCGATGTCAAGAAATGCGGCCACATCCGCAGGCGCGCGGGGCCCGCATCGATCCTGGCCGCCCGAGACGGCTGACAATCTGTTATCTCTTATGCGTCAGCGAGATTGCTGGCGCGTGAGCGGCGCCCCATGTATCGTGTGCGCCGCCGATGCGTGACCAACCGGAGGTCGACGCCGCTATCCAGCAGCGGGCCATCCGGGACGCGCCTGCGGCAGATCGACAATGAGCTGGTGAGCACGAAAGGCCGCGACCGCGCGATGAACCGTTTTGAACGCCTGTTTGGCTTCCGGGGGGAGGCCAAGGTCAAGTACCTCGATGGCGAGTTCCAGGTCGTGTCGGCCGGTGATTATGTGCTGTGCGCCGTAACCGGTGAGCCCATCCCGCTGGCCGAGCTCAAGTACTGGAGCGTTGCCCTGCAGGAGCCCTACGCGACCGCTGACGCCTCGCTGCAGCGCCATCTCCAGACGCGTAAGCGGGCCCTCTCGGCCGATTGACGGCCCCGGTGCCGGCCGGCGATCACAAATTGGTTGATTCCGGAAGTGTTTGGGTGGCCAAGATAGTGCCGTACTTGTTAGTCTAGTTGTGGACCAGCTTTCGCTGAACGGGTGCGCGTGGTCGTTCTCAGTCCGCGGCCCTTGGAGAGACCAGATGCTCATCGCGCGCGCCGCGATCGCGGCTGCACTTGCGGCTTTTCCACTTCTGACAAGCGCATACGCGCGCGGCGACGACAAGCAGGCTGAGATCCGCCCGTCGTTCGGTGGCTATCTTGCCGGCCGCGTCGCCCGGAGTCAGCACGACACCGAGGCGGCCTCGGTCTTCTATCGCAAGGCTCTGTCGCGCGACCCGGACAACGAGGTTCTGCTCGAGCAGTCGTTGCTGATGGATGTCACCGAGGGGCAAATCACCGAGTCGCTGGATCTGGCCCGGCGGCTCGTGAAGCTCCACACGACGCACCGGATCGGCGGGCTGGTCCTCGGGGCGGAGGCGATCAAGCAAGGCCGCTTCGCCGAGGCAGATGAGGGGTTCAAGTCGGCCTCCGTCAGTCTGGTTGGCGAGGTGACGAGTACGCTTGCCGGGGCATGGACCAAATTCGCACTTGGCGATGTCGATGGCGCGCTGAACCAGCTCGAAGGCATGAAGCAGGCCGATTGGGCACAGTTCTATCTGCGGTATCACAAGGCGTTGATCAGCGATCTGGCTGGCCGCCCACAGGAAGCCGCGAAGCTCTATGAGCGCGTGTTCCGCTCCGAGCAGAGGCTCGTGCGTCTGACGCTCGCCTATGCCCAGCACGCGGCAGCCCGTGGCGATCGGCGCCTCGCCCGCTCGATCCTTGCCGAGCACACGCGTCGCGCGACGGGCTCTGTGCACCCGTACGTCGTCGCCCTCAGCGAGAAGCTCAGCGGCAACGAAGACGTGCCACTTTTGATCACGACGCCCGAGCAAGGGCTGTCGGAGGTCTTTTTCGGCCTCGGTGAGGCGCTGTCGAGTGAAGGCGGCATCGGGCTCGGTACGGTCTATCTGCAACTTGCGCTGCATCTCGAGCCATCGTCGCCGTTCGCTCTTGCGGCGCTTGCCTCCGTCTACGAGACGACGAAGCGCTACGAGGGTGCGATCCAGACGTACGACAAGATCCCGGCCGGCACGCCGATCCAGCAATCCATCGAAGTTCGCAAGGCCCTGCTGCTCAATCAGCTCGACCGCCTCGACGAGGCACGCACGCTGCTCGAGCGCATGGCGGATCAAGCGCCGAGTGATATTCGCGCACTCGACGCGCTCGGCAATATCATGCGGTCACGCAAGCGCTATGACGATGCCATCGTCTATTACGACCGCGTTCTGCGGCGCATCGATACGCCGTCCAAGCAGCATTGGACCCTCTACTTCGCGCGCGGCACCTCCTACGAGCGGATCAAGAACTGGCCCAAGGCCGAGGCCGATCTGCAGCGGGCGCTGCGGCTGTCGCCCGATCAGCCGTCGGTGTTGAATTACCTCGGCTATTCCTGGGTCGATCAGGACAAGAATCTCCGCCAAGGCATGGAGCATATCCGCAAGGCGGTGCGGCTGCGTCCCGATGACGGTCACATCGTCGACAGCCTCGGCTGGGCGCACTATCGTCTCGGCAACTACAAAGAGGCTGTGCGCTATCTCGAGCGGGCGGTCGAGCTGATGCCGCAGGATCCGATCCTCAACGATCACCTGGGCGATGCCTATTGGCGCGTGGGGCGGCGGCGCGAAGCACGCTTCCAATGGAACCAGGCGCTGACGTTGAATCCGGAGCCCGACGATCTCAAGAAGATCCAGACCAAGATCGCGGGCGGGCTGCCGCTGCGCAATCAGGCGCGTGCCGTGAAGCGCACGAACCAGGCGGCGCGCAAGGACCAGCAGCGCCGCAAGCGCACCGAAAACCAGGCGGCGCCGGGGTCGATCCAGTGACCCTCTCCCTGGCCGCGCGCGCCGTTCGTATCCTGCTCGCGCTTCGGCGCGGTGCCTGAGGGCGTCGGCAGCGAAGCCATGCGCGATGCTCTGATCGAGACCGCGAGCGCCAAGGTCAATCTCACGCTGCGTGTGCTCGGGCGTCGGCCGGACGGCGACCACGAGCTCGAAAGCCTCGTCGCGTTCGCGGACATCGGCGATACCGTAGCGTTTGAAGCCGGTGCGCCCATGTCTGTTTTAGTCCGCGGGCCGTTTGCGGATGCCATCGCCGGACCCAACATCGCGTCGCGTGCGCTCGAGTTGGTGCGCGATGCGGCGCCTGATCTCATCGTCGGCGCGGTTACGATCACCAAGCAGCTGCCCGTTGCTGCCGGCATTGGCGGTGGGTCCGCTGACGCCGCGGCCGTGTTGCGCGCGGTTCGACGCGCCAATCCGGCGCTCGCGACCTCGATCGACTGGTACGCCATCGCGGCGGCGCTCGGCGCTGACGTTCCCGTCTGCCTCAACAGTGCCGCGCAGTTCATGTGGGGAACGGGGCGCCAGACGCGCGCCGTGTCCGCGCTGCCGCGGCTATCCGTGATCCTTGCCAATCCGGGCGTGCCGTTGTCGACCGGAACCGTGTTCCGCGCTCTTGCTGCGCCGCCTGCCGTGCCCGCCATCGAGGAACCCGCTGCGCCGGGCCCGTTTGCCGACGGTGCTGCGCTGATGGCGTTCATGCGGGCGTGCGGCAACGACCTCGAACCGCCGGCGATCGCGCAGTGTCCAGAAGTCGGCGACGTGCTCGAGACGCTCCTCGCGGCGCCGGGCGCAAGGCTCGCGCGCATGTCCGGAAGCGGCCCCACCTGCTTCGCCGTCTTCGACAACGCCGAGGCGGCGCGCGCCGCAGCGCAGTCGATCCAGCGCGCGCGCCCGCAGTGGTGGGTCGCTCCGGCGATGCTCGGCTGAGATGCCCGGTGCGGCCGCGGATCTGTGCCACCAGAGCCGTGGCGCGTTTACCTTTCCGAAGCTAATCGAAGACCGGATAAATTTGTCTTGATCCCGTTCACTGCCTTTAAGCCTACCGGAGCCTAACGTCGCCGCGGCTCAGAGACGGAGGGCGGCGATGGGCAACGATTTCATCGAGGGAGACCGTGCGCCCCTGCCACAGCAGCGGCGCGCCGGCAGGTTCATGAAACGCTTCGCGGCGGATGAGGGCGGCGTCATGATCGTCCTGTTCGCGATCGCCTTCTCCGTCATGGCGGTGGCGGCCGCGATCGCCATCGATTACGCCCGCGTATCGCTCGAACATGCGGAGATGCAGCGTGCGCTTGACGCTGCCGCGCTCGCCGCCGCGCATCGTCTCGGTATGCCGGACCAGGAAGAGACCGGTCCCGCTGCTGCGAAGGCCTTCTTCAAGGCCAACATCCCGGAAGGCTCCAAGCTGGCCATCGACAGCCTGAAGCTCGACGCTGCCGCTGGCGAGGTGAAGCTTTCGTCCGGTGGCTCCATCCCGACGACGTTCATGTCGATCTTTGGCATCAAGAGCGTCAATGTTGGCGCAGGCACGCGGGTCGTGCGCGGCGACGGCACCATCGAGGTGGCGCTGGTGCTCGACAATTCGGGATCAATGGCTGGCGGGCCGATCGCCGAACTGAAGGCGGCTGCGGGCAATCTCGTCGACGTGGTCTTCTCCGGTGCAGCCGGCAACGACAAGATCCGGATCGGCGTCGTTCCCTTTGCCGGATCGGTCAACGTCGGCGCGCATCGGCGCTCGGAAGGATGGATCGATACCGACGGCGAAGCGCCGGCTCATCACGAGAATTTCGCCGAGGCGCGCTCGCGCTTCACGCTGTTCGATCAGCTCGGAACGTCGTGGCGGGGCTGTGTCGAGGCGCGCCCGGCGCCATACGACGTGACCGACACGCCACCGTCCGCATCCAACCCCGCGACGCTGTTCGTGCCCATGTTCGCGCCCGACGAGCCCGACAGCGGCAATGCTGATGGCGCGACGTATCCCAACAATTACCTGAGCGATTTCGGCGGCAGCTGCCCGGCGCCCGAGCAGGTCTGCGTTGTCTACAACAAGCGCCGCGAGCGATGCGACCAGTACGGCCCGAAGCCGCTTCCAGCGAGCGAGGCACAGGCGCGCATGTGCAAGTACGAAGGGGTTCCGCCACCGACGGGCATTGGCCCCAACTACGGCTGCACGACGACGCCGCTGCTGGAGCTTTCCGGCCAGAAGGAGGACGTCAAATCCGCGATCGACGCGATGGGCGCAAATGGCTCGACCAACATCGGAGAGGGTCTGATGTGGGGCTGGCGTGTTCTTTCGCCGGGGGCGCCGTTCGCGCAGGGGCGTGCGGCGAGCGATCCACAGAACCAGAAGGTCATCGTCCTGATGACGGACGGCGAGAACACCTACACGCGCTACACCAACAATCACAATTGGACTTGGTACGGTGCCTTCGGCTTCGCGGCCAAGGGCCGCCTCGGCTCCACCAACTCGTCGTCGGCGGTTCTCGGTCAGATGAATACCAAGACCCGAGCCGCGTGCACGAATGCCAAGGCTGCAGGTGTCATCGTCTATACGATCGCCTTCCGACTGGAGAGCAATTCGGCGACGCGCGCGCTGCTGGCGGAGTGTGCGAGCGACAGCAGCAAGGCTTTCACGGCCAGCGACGGCGCAGCGCTCTACAACACATTCCAGGCTATTGGCCGCGAGATTTCACAGCTCCGGGTCGCGAGCTGACGAAACCGTGAGGGAATTGTCCGCTTACCCCGGTTTTTTGCACAGATCGCGTGATGGGAGCACTCCGCCGCCGCACTTTGACGACGATGTGCGATCGTCGACAGGCTGTTGATGCTTGGAGCCGCGGAAAAACCGTTTGTTTGCGGGCCGCGACCGCGGTGGGCTGTGCGAGGCCGAGCTGCCGTCACGCGGCTGGACAAGCTGTGGACGAGTTCCAAGCAAGTCACAGTGGCCACATACCAGCGGTTGGCACTAGGATTCTAATCCTCGATCAATTGACCGGTGAAGCGGCCCGCCGAAGTGATCGGTTGCGCCGTTCTTCGCGGGGGCCGGAGTGTATTGCGTCGTGTGGGTCCTCCGTTCGTGCGGGGGCATGTTGCTGTGTCGGAAATTCCGAGTGTTCGTTGGTGTGCGGCAAGGCTGATGGCCGCGTTCGCGATCGCTGTTGTCGCTGCGGTGTGCAGCGATGGAGCGCTTGCGCAGGGCAGGCATCTCGAACAGCCCGCAGCCGCGTTCGTCGACGAGCCGGGCCACCGTTCCTATCTGAAGATCCCCGCGAATGCGCGCCTTCCCGCGGCACGCAGGATCACGATCGGTGTCGATAAATCAATGCTGATCGAGCTTCCGGTCGATCTCGAGAACGTGCTGGTCTCGAATCCGGAAGTCGTCAACGCCGTCGTCAAGACGCAACGTCAAGTGTACCTGCTCGGCAAGGATCAGGGCGAGGCGAATGCCTTCTTCATGGGGGCCAACGGCGAGAAAGTGCTGCTGCTGGAGGTGGTGGTCGCACGCGATCTGACGGCGTTGAACGAGGCGCTGCATCGCCTGCTGCCGGGCTCGAAGATCACTGCCGAGGCGATGGGCGACAACGTCGTCCTTACGGGCAGTGTGATGACGCCGGTCGATGCCAACCGCGCTGCGGAACTCGCGCAGCGGGTGATGAAGAAGAAAGAGGCGGTCGTGAACATGCTGACCGTGGCGGCGCCCGCGAAGGAGCAGGTGCTGCTCAAGGTCACGGTCGCCGAGATGCAGCGCGATGCGCTGCGGCGGTTGGGTGTAGATTCGGCAACGCTGCTCAAGAGCGGCAACTTCACCTTCCAGAAGATCATCACCAACGCGTTCCCGGTGACGCAAGTTCTGGTGCCGCAAGCTACCGCGGGCTCGCTTGGCGGGGTCGGATGGTCGAGCGGCAATGGCTCGATCGCGGCTGTCATCGAGGCTTTGGAGCGCACTGGCATGATGCGCAC
>CAZKZT010000040.1:0-8337 GCA_964557265.1 uncultured Hyphomicrobium sp. | reverse complement strand
CTTTTCCGTTCCAACGACTACCGCCGCCGTGAGACCGAATTGGTCATCCTCGTCACGCCCTACATCGCGACGCATATGGCGCCGGCGCAAGCCGCGCGCCCGGACAAGGGTTTCGCGCCGGCGAGCGATCTCAACACGATCTTCTTCGGCCGTTTGAACCGTCTCTACGGTCCGATTGGTGGTGTCACGGGGCCGCCGGGTGACGGCGAGTTCGGCTTCATCATCGCGTATCCCGAACCTGGGACGAAGGGCTGACCGGCATGACGACTGACCTTCTCAGATCACGCGTTATCGCCGTGGCGGCAACCATTGCGACCTGTGCGGCGATCGCCGCGTGCGAGGAACCGCGCCGTCTCTCCGAGTTTTCGGCCGTCGCGCTCAACGATACGACGCTGCGCCATCCGATCGGTTTCGACGAAGGCCGTGAGGTGCTGCACGTTGATTTGCCGCCGCGCGTACCTGGTTTCAGCCGCAATCAGGTCGCCGATCTGCATCGTTTTGTGGCGCGCTACAAGGCGGAGGGTGCCGGGCAGCTATCGGTTTCGGTCTCGCGTCAGGTGAGCAGCGCGGTGGCGGCCAACGCGCTCGATGAACTCGGTCAGGTTCTTCTCAAATCGGAGGTCCGGCCGGCGCAGGTCGTGCGGGGACGCCACAGTGACGGGCGGCGCACGCGCTCGGCGCTGCGTCTGAGTTTCGAGAAGCCGCGGGCGATCGCGCCGGAGTGTGGCCACTGGTCGCGCGATATCGGCCGCGAGCGCGAACGGGTCCCTTATCCCGAGTTCGGCTGTGCGACGCAGCGCAATCTCGCAGGCATGGTCGCGAACGCCCGGGATCTGCAGCGCCCGCAGGATGAGCAGCCGCGGTCGGCTGAGCGGCGGTCGCAGACCTGGAGCAAGTACATCGCGCCCGAGCAGGTCGAGACCACGGTCGAAACCAAAGCCAAGGCCGTGGATACGATGAAGAAGCAGTAGTGCGATCCCGCGCTTCGACGGACCCAGGCCACTGCGCTCCGCGACAATTCTATGAGGACTTGACGTCGCTCCACTCGGGATGACGGTCGAACTGCGATTTCACGTACGGGCACAGCGCGAAGATCTTGAAGCCTTCGGCGCGCGCATCTGCGATCAGCCGGTCAACCATCGCTTTGGCGACGCCCATGCCGCGCATGGAATCGGGCGCCAGCGTGTGGTCGGCGATGACCATCGTCGGGCTCGCGCGCGAGAATGTCAGTTCGCCTTCGCCCTCGACGCCGGCAATACGCGCGACGTAGCGGCCCTTGGTCGGGGTGAGCTCGCGCTCGATCGTGATCTCGGCCATTGCTTCCTCCTGTCATTGGTGACGGCATGGTAGCCTGATGTGGGCGCCCGTGCCGTCAGCAAATCCGATGTTGCGATCAAGAGGCGAGTTTCGCGGCGATCGTTGCGACGTGTTTGCCCTGGAAACGCGCGCCGGCGAGGTCGTTTGCGGAAGGCTGCCGCGATCCATCGCCGGCCGCGATGGTGCTGGCACCGTAGGGTGAGCCGCCCGTCACTTCATCGAGCGTCATCTGGCCTTGGAATGCATAGGGCAAGCCGACGATGACGAGACCGTGATGCAGCAGGACGGTGTGCGTCGACAGAATCGTGCTTTCCTGGCCGCCATGCTGGGTCGCGGTCGACGTGAACACGCTGCCGACCTTACCGATCAGCGCGCCCTTGGCCCACAGTCCGCCTGTCTGGTCGAGGAAGTTCTTCATCTGTGCGGGCATGTTGCCGAAGCGGGTCGGGACGCCGAGGATGATCGCATCGTAATTGACGAGATCATCGACCGTCGCGACAGGGGCCGCCTGATCGAGCTTGAAACCCGATTTCCTGGCGACCTCTTCGGGCACCAGTTCAGGCACCCGCTTGATGTCGACGGTGGCGCCAGCCTCGCGCGCGCCTTCAGCTACAGCGCCTGCCATCGTTTCGATATGCCCATAGCTCGAATAGTAGAGAACCAGAACTTTGCTCATGATCGTTGCTCCTTGCGTTGGATGTGTTCGCCGAAGGAGAAGCTCTGCTTGCTGTTCAGCCAGCCGAAATTCGCCTTGCCTCTGTCTTCCGATTTGCGAAGTGCCAGTGCCATCTGACCGCCTCCTGGTGCGACCGGCGGGGGCCGCTGGAGCCTGTCCGGTTTGTCTGCCATACAGGTAGGCTCTGGCTCATTTGGCATCAATCTGGTATTTATGGCGCAGACTGCATCCACATTGGAACCAATTGTTCATGGACAAACTCGACGCCATGAATGCCTTCGCCAAGGTCGTGGCCCATGGCAGCTACGCGGAGGCGGCGCGTGCACTGGGGCTGACCCGATCTGCGGTCAGTAAGGCGGTGATGGAGCTGGAGCAGCTTCTCGGCGCCCGTCTGCTCGACCGGACCACCCGGCGCGTCAGCCCGACCGAGGCGGGGCTCTCCTACTACGAGCGCTGCCTCGACATCCTGGCGCGGGTCGAGGAGACCGAGCTGCAGGTCTCGCGCCTTCACGACGAACCGAAGGGCGTGCTCAAGATCAACGCGCCGATGTCGTTCGGGATGCTCTATCTCGGTGATGCGATCGCCGCGTTCATGCGCGCGTACCCGGACCTCAAGGTTGAGATGATCCTGACCGACCGCTTCATCGATCCGGTCGAGGAAGGCGTCGACGTGACGATCCGGATCGCCGAGCTGGCGGACTCGAGCCTGATCGCACGCAAGCTCGCGCCAACACGCCGCGTGGTGGTGGCGTCGCCCGAATATCTTGCGGCCCACGGCGCACCGGCAACCCCCGACGATCTCACCGCTCATCGCTGGCTCGGCTACAGCGCGACGACCATGCTGCAGCGCTGGACCTACGGGCGGCCGGACGGGACCACCGGCTCCGTCGCCTTGACGTTGGCACTCTGCTCGAACAACGGACACATCCTGCGCGACGCAGTGCTTGCTGGTGAGGGCATCTGCGAACTGCCGACGTTTCTGGTCGGCTGCGACATCGCCGCGGGGCGGCTGAAAGTGGTGCTCCCGGAGTATGCGCGCGGTGAGATCGGCATTCACGCGCTCTACACGCCGAACCGCTTTCTCGCGGCGAAAACCCGCGTTCTCATCGACTTTCTCGCCGCGCGCTTCGGACCCCGTCCCGAATGGGAACGCTTTGACGCGGTACCGGGCGCCTCAAAGCGCTGATCTCCATCGTGGGGCCAGGCGGGCCTTTACGCACGAGGATCGTCGGCCTTGTTCGGCTCGCTGAAGCGCAGCCGGTTGCCGAACGGATCGCTGACCTCGACACTCTTGGCGTCCCAGGGCGCATCTTCGAGTCCGGGTCTGTTGTAGCGATACTTCTTCGCCATCAGTTCGGCGTGGAACGCCGCGATCCCGCGCATCCACACGAACACCGTCGAGCCGGGACTGGCATCGCCGTGGTGTTCGCTCAAATGCAGGAGCAGATTGCCGCGCGAGATCTGCATGTAGACCGGGAAGTTGTCGCCGAAGCGGTGTTCCCAGTCGATCTTGAAGCCGAGGAAGCCGACGTAAAATTCCGTCGCCTTCTCGATCGAGAAGATGCGCAGGATCGGGATGGTGCGCTTGAAATCCGGGCCTTCAGTGCGAGCCGTGGACGGGGCGGCATCGCTGCCCTCCGCATCCGCGATCTTGGCCGCAAGGACGTTCCAGTCGGCGACGGCGAATTGAGCCGCGACGATCTCGAGACAGGTGCTGAGGGGAAGGTCGATCTTTCTTTCGCCGAGGGCCGACTTGAGGGAACGAGCCATCGCCTTGGCGTCACGGAACGTGCGCATGGGGATCCTCCACCACAGGTGAACGCGTGTGTCAGTGCTTGCGTTGCTGACCGGCCCACCCGATTGGTTCGGATCGAAAGGTCCTTCTTTGATGCGTTCACCATCTCCACGGGGAGAGCAAGCGGCAGGCTGCATCGGCCTGATCATCATGCTAGGCGTGTGCCGCATGCCGTGTCAATCTGCCAGCCGGCAACAGAAACAAGGGGCTGCTTGCCCGTGATCATGTGATGCCGACTGCGGCCGCGAAGCACGTTGTTCTCATTGGTGGCGGGCACGCGCACGTCATCGCGCTGAAGGCGTTCGGTATGAAACCGGAGCCCGGTGTCGCGCTGACACTCGTCACGCGCGAGGTCGAGGTGCCCTATTCAGGAATGCTGCCGGGCCTCGTCGCCGGCCACTACACCCATCAGCAGTGCCACATCGATGTCCGGCGCCTTGCCGCGTGGGCAGGCGCGCGCGTCATTCATGGAACGGTCGGCGGGATCGACAGAAGCGCGCGGCGCGTGGAAATCGAAGGGCACCCGCCGCTCGCCTACGATCTCGTGTCGATCGACATCGGCATCACGCCGCTGCTCGACGGCATCGAAGGCGCCGCGGCGCACGGGATCGCTGTCAAACCGGTGTCGACATTCGCCGATCGCTGGCGGATGCTCGAACAGGACGCTCTGACGCCACACGGCCCACGCCGGATCGCGGTTGTCGGATCAGGCGCGGGGGGCTTCGAACTCGTCCTTGCGGTGCGCCACAAGCTCCGCAGCGCAGCGCTCGCCGCTGGCGTCGAACCGGATGAATTCTCGTTCGCGCTCGTGAGCGGCTCGGCGCTGCTGCCCACGCATAATGCGTGCGCGCAGGCGCTGGCCCGAAGGGAGATCGTGCGCCAGGGCGTCACCCTCATCGAGTGGGATCGCGTCGTGAGGATCGGGCCGGGCATGCTTCACGTCGCGAGTGGCGCGGCAATTCGTGCCGACGCTGTCCTGCTCGCGACGCAGGCAGGTCCTGCCAAGTGGTTCGAGACCTCGCGTCTGCCGCTTGACGCATCAGGATTCATCGCGGTGCGTCCCACGTTGCAGCTTCTCGATGATGACGATGTCTTCGCCGCGGGGGATTGCGCGACCGTGATCGAGCATCCGCGCGAGAAGGCCGGCGTCTTTGCCGTGCGGCAAGGGATGCCTCTCGCAGCGAATCTGCGGCTGAGGGCCCGCGCGATGCCGGCGCGGCCGTTCAAGCCGCAACGTCAGTTCCTCACTTTGTTGTCGACCGGTCGCAAGCACGCGATTGCATCGCGCAACGGCGTCGCAGTGGCGGGGACATTGCTGTGGCATTGGAAAGATCGCATAGATCGCGCTTTCATGGCTCAATTCGATGTACCCTATCCGCCGGCTTGCGGCCCATTCAGTAAGGGAGCTTCGTAAGATGACGGAAGCCACGCACCCGGTTGTCGATTTTATTCTCGCCCGCCGCTCGGTCTCGCCGCGGCACCTCGCCGAGCCGGCGCCGTCGCCGGCCGAGCTCGACCTCATTTTGCGCGCGGCCGCGGCCGCGCCGGACCATAAGACTTTGCGCCCCTTCCGCTTCATTCTCATTCCTGCGGAGCGCCGCGGCGATCTCGCTGCCGCGTTTCGTGACGCCAAAGCCGAGCGCGATCCTGGTGCGTCGGCGGACGAAGTCGAGCGATCGGGCGAGAAGGCGTATCGCGGCGCCATGCTTCTCGCCGTGGTGTTGCGCATCGTGCGCGATCATCCGCGTGTCTCGGTCAGCGACCAGATGCTGGCGGCGGGCGCCGCATTGGAGAACATGCTTTTGGCGGCAAACGCGCTTGGGTTCGGCGGTTCCTTGCGCAGCGGCGTATCGGCCACCTCGCGCCGGGTGCGTCACGCGCTCGGGGTATCAGCCGAGGAAGAACTCGCTGCCTTTCTGGTGCTTGGCACACCGGCGAAGGCGCCGAGGCCGCGTGGGGATGACGCCGCCGGACTTCTCTCGATTTGGAAATAATCCTCAAGCGCCTCTGCGGTGTATTGCAGCCAGCCAACAGCCATGTGCCTGGTTTGCGTCGGTGTGGCTTGACCGCGCCGATGTCGATGCGTTCAAGTGAAGCATTGCGGCGCGACTGATTCCGCCTGCGCCGAGGCTCGCTGGGGAGGGCGGCGCGAATGATGCAGCGCATCTATCTCGACCACAATGCGAGCACACCGATTGCTCAGACCGTGCGCGTGGCCATGGCGCCGCTTGTGGATCATGCGTTCGGCAATCCGTCGAGCCAGCACTGGGCCGGCAGGGCGGCGCGCGCGACACTGGAAGAGGCGCGGGACGATGTTGCGGGGCTGCTGGGCGCCTCGAGCGGCGAGATCGTCTTTACCAGTGGCGGTAGCGAGGCAAACAATCTGGCGCTCAAGGGCGTCGCGTTCGCGCGCGGAAAGCAAGGCCATCACATCATCACCTCGACGGTGGAACATCCGGCTGTTCTGGCGCCGTGTGCCTTTCTCGAGCGGATCGGTTTCGAGGTCACGCGCGTGCCGGTGGACCAGTACGGCCGCGTAGATCCGGGCGACGTGGCGCGAGCCATGCGGCCGGATACGATCCTGGTCAGCATCATGCACGCCAACAACGAGGTCGGTACGATCAACCCGATTGCGGAGATCGCGCGTATCGTGCGGGCGGGCGGCGCGCTCATGCATACCGATGCGGCTCAATCGATCGGCAAGATCGAAACCAACGTGGATGCTCTTGGTGTCGATCTTCTGACCATCGCTGGCCACAAATTCGGTGCGCCGAAGGGGATCGGCGCGCTTTACGTGCGCGAAGGCATCGTGCTCGAGCCGCTGATCCACGGGGCCGCCCAGGAGCGCGGACGCCGCGCCGGTACCGAGAGTGCCGTTCTCGCTGTTGCGCTCGGTGCGGCTGCCCGCGTGGCTGCTGATCTGAGCGACATCCCGCGCCTCAAGCAGCGGCGTGACCGTTTGTGGGTGCTGCTGCAGGCGCACCTCGGCAATCGCGTCGTTCTCAACGGCCATCCCGAGCACCGGCTTCCCAACACGGTCAACATCTCCTTCATCGGCCGGGTCGGCTCAGAGTTGCTCGCGGGGCTCGATGGTGTCGCTGCGGCGGCGGGGTCGGCGGGCTACCGAGGGCGGGTCGAACTATCGCCGATCCTGGCCGCGATGGGAGTCGCGCCTGATGTCGGCATGGGTGCCATTCGTTTCAGCCTCGGCCGTACGACGACGGACGAGGAGATCGACTACGTGGTGAGCGAACTGGCGATGGCGATGCGTGCCTGAGGATGCATCGCGCGGCTTTGATCGCTGGACGGGCTGATGTATCGTTGCGCGCCAGTGGACATATCCAGAGCCGCATTCTCGCCGGAACACGACATGACGCGCCTCACTATCCGTATCGATTTCGACAGCACGCGCCATGTCGGGCACGGCAAGATCCGCCTGCTGGAACTCATCGGCGAGCATGGTTCGATCAGTCAGGCTGCACGCGAAATGAAGATGTCCTACCGGCGCGCGTGGTTGCTGGCTGACGAGGTAAACAAGATGTTCAGCGAACCCGTGCTGGAGACGCAGCACGGTGGCGCCGGCGGCGGCCACGCGCGGTTGACGTCGTTCGGTCATGCGCTTGTCGGCCACTACCGGGCGATCGAGGCGCAGGCGCTGAAATCCTTCCACAAGCAACTCACCGATCTCGAGCGGCGGCTGCGGCCGGCGGCGTCGAAGTAGCCGCAGGTCGAGAGGGCCTCGGGCATGCGCCATGATGCTCCATGCGACGTATTCTCGAAGAAATAACGCTTGTCACTCTGGCGGGCCAACTCTAAAACGCGATATATCGATCGGTATATCGCGCTTGAGTGGAGGCTTGACCATGCGCATTCATTTTTCCTCTTGGGCCAAGGTGTCGAAGGCCGTTCTTCCCGCAGCGCTGGCGTCGTTCATGGTCGCGGCGGCGATGTCGGCTCCGGTGTCGGCGGCTGAGGTCAAGGTTGCGGTTGCGGCGAATTTCACCGAGCCGGTGAAAGAGATCGGCGCACTGTTCGAGAAGGCGACTGGCCACAAGCCGATCTTCAGCTTTGGCCCGACCGGGGGCTTCTACAATCAGATCACGCAGGCCGCGCCCTTCGAAGTGTTCCTCGCGGCCGATGACACGACCCCCGCCAAGACCATCAAGGAAGGTTACGGCGTTGCCGGCACGTCCTACACCTATGCGACGGGTAAGCTCGTACTCTTCAGCAAGACGGACGGGCTGAAGCTCGGTGAGCAGTCTCTCAAGGACGGCAAGTTCCAGAAGCTCGCGATCGCCAATCCGAAGACGGCGCCCTACGGGCTCGCCGCCGTCGAGACGATGCAGAAGCTCGGCGTCTACGAGGCGCTCAAGGGCAAGATCGTCGAGGGCAACAACATCGGTCAGACTTACCAGTTCGTCGATACGGCGAACGCCGAGGTTGGCTTCGTCGCCTTCTCGCAGGTGGCGCTGAAGCCGGGCGGCTCGCGCTGGGTCGTGCCTGCCAACCTGCACAAGACGATTGCGCAAGACGCCGTGCTGCTCAAGAC
>CAZKZT010000039.1:0-16048 GCA_964557265.1 uncultured Hyphomicrobium sp. | reverse complement strand
CGGCAGCCATTCCCGGCTACCTGAACCTGCCCACCGAGCAGGAGCCGACACTGGAGTCGCATCTCGGCAAGCGGGCATTCAAGCCGCTCCAGGCCAACCAGACGAGCTACTGGCAGAACTACCGGAAGTTCTATGTGAGCTTCCTGAAGTCGTACTTCGGCGCCAAAGCGACACCGGAGAACAACTTCGGCTACGACTGGCTGCCCAAGCTGGACGTGGCGTACGACTGCCTCAGGATGTTCGATCTGATCAACCAGGGCAAAACGACCGGCTTGATCTGCCAGGGCTTCAACCCGCTCATGGCCATCGCGGACTCGAACAAGAGCGCCGCCGGCCTCGCCAAGTTGAAGTGGCTTGTCAGCATCGACCCGATCGAGACCGACACGGCGCGCTTCTGGGAGAATCACGGCGAGTTCAACAACGTCGATCCCGCCAAGATTCAAACCGAAGTGTTCATGCTGCCGGTCACCTCGTTCGCCGAGGAAGCGGGCAGTATCACGAACTCCAGTCGCTGCATCTCGTGGAAATGGCAGGCGGCGGATCCCTATCATGACGCGCGTACTGACGTGGTCATCCTCTCGGATCTGTTCAACCGCATCCGCAAGCTCTACGAGACCCAGGGCGGGAAGGGCGTCGAGCCGCTCATGGCGATCGACTGGTCGTACAAGAATCCGGCAGAGCCGCACGCCGACGAGCTTCTTCGCGAGCTCAACGGCAAGGCGCTGGTGGATCTGACCGACGCCAGCGGCAAGGTCACGCGTCGAGCCGGCGAGCAGCTTGCGAGCTTCGGCGAGATGCGGGACGACGGATCGACCGACGGTGCGATGTGGATCTACACGGGCGTCTACGGCCCGACCGGGAACCTCTCGCAGCGTCGCGACAACAGCGATCCGTCCGGCCTCGGCGTCTATGGCAACTGGGGCTTCTCGTGGCCCGCCAACCGCCGCGTCCAGTACAATCGCGCCTCGGCCGATCCGCAAGGCAAGCCGTGGAGCGAAGCGAAGAAGTTCATGTACTGGAACGGCGAGCGCTGGACCGGACCGGATGTGCCGGACTATGTGCCGACGATCCCGCCGGAGCGTGCCACCGGCCCCTTCATCATGAACCCCGAAGGCGTCTCCCGCCTCTGGGTGCGCGGGCTGATGGCGGACGGGCCCTTCCCCGTTCACTACGAGCCGTTCGAGTCGCCGGTGACGAACCCGGTCTTCCCGAAGCTGAAAGGCAATCCGGCTGCGCGCGTGTTCGAGCGTGACCGGCCGTCGTTCGGCGATCCGAAGGAATTCCCGATCGTCGCGACGACCTACCGCCTCGTCGAGCACTTCCACTACTGGACCAAGGCTGTGCACATGAATGCCGTCGTGCAGCCCGAGTTCTTCGTGGAAATGTCCGAACAGCTCGCCGCCGAAAAGGGGATCAAGCACGGCAGCACGGTGCGCGTGTGGTCGAAGCGCGGCTCGGTGAAAGGCAAGGCTGTCGTGACCAAGCGGCTCAAACCGCTCACGATCGACGGCAAGACGGTGCACTACGTCGGTTTGCCCCTGAACTTCGGCTTCATCGGAGAGACCCGCAAGGCCAATCCGATCAACGGGCTGACGCCACCGGTTGGTGACGCCAACTCGCAAACGCCCGAGTTCAAGGCATTTCTCGTCAACGTCGAGCTCGTCGCCGGGCCGGTGGCATAAGGGAGAGCACACACATGTTTCCAGCAATCCCTAATCCCACCACGGAGAAGTCCGCCGCCAAGTTCGGCGACAAGGACCTGATGCGCCGGTCAGCATCCACGGTGACTCCGCCTGCCACGCGGCAGACGCAGGTTGCCAAGCTGATCGACGTGTCGAAGTGCATCGGCTGCAAGGCATGCCAGACGGCGTGCCTCGAGTGGAACCAACTGACGGAAGAGGTCGGCGTCAACGTGGGTGTCTATGACAACCCGCACGACCTCACGCCCAACAGTTGGACGCTGATGCGCTTCACCGAATACGAGAACCCCGAAAGCGGCAATCTCGAGTGGCTGATCCGCAAGGACGGTTGCATGCACTGCGAGGATCCGGGCTGTCTCAAGGCCTGTCCCTCGCCGGGTGCGATCGTGCAGTACGCCAACGGCATCGTCGACTTCGTGAAGGAGCACTGTATCGGCTGCGGGTACTGCGTGAAGGGCTGTCCCTTCAACATTCCCCGCATCTCGCAGGCGGATCACAAGGCCTACAAGTGCACGCTCTGCTCGGATCGTGTCGCTGTCGGTCAGGGACCTGCCTGTCAGAAAGCCTGCCCGACCCAGGCCATCGTGTTCGGTACGAAGGATGAGATGAAGACCTGGGCGGCGAAGCGCATCGCCGACTTGAAGTCACGTGGCTTCGACAAGGCGGGGCTCTACGATCCGCCGGGTGTGCAGGGCACGCACGTCATGTACGTGCTCCATCACGCCGACAAGCCTCAGCTCTATGCCGGCCTGGCGAACAATCCGAGGATCAGCCCGCTCGTCGAAGCCTGGAAAGGTGTCGGCAAGTACGCAGGGCTGGCACTCATCGGCCTAACGGCTGCAGCAGGCGCCATCCATCATCTTCTGCAGGGACCCAATCGGGTCTCCAAGGAAGACGAGGAGAACGCCGAGAAGCTGGCAGGAGGTGGCAGGCCGTGACCACACATCAGGAAGGCGGCGACGCACACGTGCGTGTGCGTCGCTACTCGGGAAGCGCGCGCATCAATCATTGGATCGTGGCGATCAGCTTCGTTCTTCTGCTGTTGAGCGGGCTGTCGCTGTTCCACCCGAGCCTTTATTGGCTCAGTGGCCTGTTCGGCGGCGGCGCGACGGTGCGCTGGCTCCATCCGTGGATTGGGGTCGTGCTCGTCGTGAGCTTCATCGGGCTCTTTCTGCGCTTCTTCGTGCAGAACCTCCCCGAGCGCACGGACTGGGTATGGCTTGCCCGCATCCGTCATGTCCTGAGCGGTAAGGACGAGTACCTGCCGGAGGTCGGCAAGTACAATGCGGGTCAGAAGTTCGTCTTCTGGTCGCAGGCCGTTCTGGTGGCGGTGATGTTCATCACCGGCATCGGGCTATGGGAGCCGGGCCTCGCGTACTTCGAGGGCCTGTTCGGCTTCAAGGCAACGATCGATCAGCTTCGCGCGGCGGCGCTCATTCACGCCGGCGCCGCGGTGCTGACGATCACGATCTGGATCGTCCATGTCTATGCGGCGATCTGGGTGCGCGGCACCATCAGCGCCATGACGAGCGGTTTCGTCACCGGAGGCTGGGGCTGGCGGCACCATCGCAAGTGGCTGCGCAAGGAAGTGGACGAGGGCAAGGTCGATCGTCCGAGCGTGACGCCTGCCGAATAGTTCTGCCCGGGGGCTCCTTCAACCCGCTTCGTGCGGTTGGAGGAGCTCCTTGTTTTTTTACATCGTTCGATCGGCTGCTTTTTGCGCGCATCGCCGTACGCGATTGCAAGCAGCCGCGCGTCAATCGTTGAGGTACCTATGCCGGCCGGAACCCGTATCGTAGGCGACATGACGAACATCGGCGAACAGGCGAAGCCGCCTTTCGCTGTTCTCCCGGATCCGACCCAGATGTTCGCGGTGCGTCGGGATCGTCTGAAGGCGCTGGCGCCGGGGCATAAGCTTTCTCCCTACCTCGAGTTCGTTGCGGAGATCGCCGCCGCCCAGCACGGGCTCGCCGCAACGCTTCCTGCCGTTGAGCTGCCGGCGGCTGACCGCAGATCGCAATCGCTGGCGCATGGCATGCCGCCGCTCGCCCGCGCCCAGATCGAGTCGGATGCGACTCTGATGACGACAGTGGAGCAGCTTGCGGCTCGACTTGCAGAAGCTCCCATTTCCGCGGACGCACTGGCTGTCGTGAAAGCGCTTCGCGACGCTTCTCCTTCCGAGCGGCAGACGCTCGTTGCGGCTGTTCTGAAGGATGAGATAGATCCACAAGATGTGGCCCGGAGCGTGCTCGTCTTGGCCGCGCTGCAAGTGCACTTCGCACGCCTCGCCACACTGCTCGATGCCGAGGAACTGAAGCCCGTTGCCAATGCCGCCTGCCCGACATGCGGAAATCCGCCTATGGCCAGTACCATTGTCGGCTGGCCGCGAGCCTACAACACGCGCTATTGCACCTGTGGCCTCTGCGGGACGATGTGGAATGTGATCCGCGCAACGTGCGTCCTCTGCGGCGCGACCGATGGTGTGAGCTTCCGTTCCATCGACGGCGCGCCAGATACCGTCCGCGCCGAAACGTGCGACAAGTGTCGCAGCTACGTGAAGATCGTCTACCAGGTGAAAGACATCGCGCTCGAGCCGCTGAGCGACGACATCGCGAGTGTGGGCCTCGACATGCTGCTCGCAGAGGAAGGCTGGAAACGCGGCGGCCAGAACCCGTTTCTACTCGGCTATTGACGGGGCGACGCCCCGCAGGCGTATCCGATCTGGGCTCGAGCCCGCCGATCCGGAGGCCAGAGTAGGCGCATGGATCGCGTGCGCATATCGATACCTCGGTATCGACGGCCTCTCACTGCTAACTTTTCAAACGCCGCATGATCATTGAATGCCGAAATCTCTCGGCCGGATGCGTATTGATTGCAACAAGTGCGATTTTTCCAGACGCTAACCGATAGGTTCGTTGCACCTTCAGCGCGATGCTCTTCGGCTCAACCCTCAGCCCCTCGGCAATGGCGGCCGGGACGAGATCTGCCGAGATATCCTGCTGCACCTCGGCAATTCGTTGGCCGAAGAGGTCCTCTATCAACTGGAAGATCGGGCCGCGATTGCGCTGAAGCAGCCGGCCGACCGCAGCAAATTCACCATTGATGAAGACCTCGGCCCAACAGGTAGGCAGCGCGCTTTGATCTGTTTGCCTGTGCCCGCGCACGACAAGCCAACGATCCCCAACCGCGCCGCCGATCAAGCCTGCAATCTTGGCGCTCGCCGAGATTGTCTCCGTTGACTTGACGTCGAAGCGCAGACCAGCGGCGAATGTGACAAGATCATTGATCGAAGTGACCTGATGAATATCGGCCCCATTGGGATCAGCCGGCACAACCGTGGTACCGGAGCCTTGCCGCGACATGACAAGGCCATCTTCGCGCAAGCGCCGGAGAGCCTCGCGCACTGTGTAGCGGCTGACCCCGAAGCGCGCGCAGAGTTCTTCCTCGGTCGGCAGCTGCGAGCCGACCGCATAAACGCCACTGACAATCTCATCTTTCAACGCCTGCACGACATGCAGGTAGAGCGCCTCTCCAGTGGCGCTTTGGCGAGACGTCGCCGCCGTGCTCCTGACCGTTCGCTTGCTTCCGCTAGTGGTCAATATCGTGTCCCTGCTTTGGCACGAGCACCGTTCGCTCGAAGCTCATGAACTGCACGCCATCTGCCTTCTTGCCGATGGTTCGCACGGTCACGATACCCTGCGTTGGGCGCGAGGCGGATTCACGCTTCGCGATGACCCGGGATTCCGCGTAGATCGTGTCGCCGATGAAAACCGGCGCGGTGAGCTTGATATCGTCCCATCCGAGATTGCCGATCGCCTTGTGGCTCACATCGCTCACGCTCATCCCGACGACGATCGACAACGTGAGACAACTGTTCACGAGCGGCTGCTTGAACTCGGTCTTCTCGGCGTAGGCACGATCGAAATGCGCCGGATGCTTGTTCATCGTCAGCAGCGTGAACCACGTGTTGTCGGTTTCCGTGATGGTCCGCCCGGGGCGGTGCTCATAGATGTCGCCGACGACGAAGTCCTCGAAGCATCGGCCGAAGGTTTCCCGGTAGCGCTGGCCTTCGACGTGCGTGTGGCTGTGCATGAAGTCGATCTCCGAACTCTATTGAAATTCGCCGAGCACGCTGTCGGTATGCTCACCGAGGCGCGGTTCACGCAGCTCTGGCGCGGCTGGTTCATGGTGGAAATGGATCGGCGGCCCGATGTGAGGCCGGCCGTGCGCATCGTGCAGAACCATGCCGCGGGCGTGCAGGTTCTCATGTGCCAGCGCCTCGGGCAGCGTATTCGCGCGTCCATAGCAGACATCGCGCCCGACGAACCACGCGTCCCATTCCGCAAGCGTCTTGCCGCGAAATTGCTCGGCAAGGAATGCCATCACCGGCTGCTGGTGCGGACCCGGTCCGCGCAGACACAGATCCACGAGATCGTCGCGCCCGAATGCGCTGAGCAGATTGCGAATGAATTTCGGCTCCTGCCCCGCGAGCACCAGGAACCGGCCATCGCCGGTTTCGTATGGGCGATAGAAAGCCGCACCACCCGTCGTGCGCTCGTGCTCGGGAACCGGGTGCCGGTTTTCGGCGAAGGTCGGACCAAGAATGTTCAGCATCGCCCCGACCGTGACGTCGTGCATGCTGATATCGACATAGTCGCCGACACCGGTCTCATTCCGCCGCAACAGCGCCATCAGCACCGCCGACAGCCCCTGAAGCCCGGCCAGCACATCGGCGACCGGTATCGCCGGCATCGCGGGCTTTCCGTCGCCGCCCAGCGATGCCGTCAGAAGCCCGCTTTCCGCCTCGAGCGCGATGTCGTGGGCCGGTCGGCCGCGATAGGGCCCAGTCTGTCCGAACGCACTGATCGAGCAGTAGACGATGCGTGGATTGCGCGCGCGCACGGCCTCGTAGCCAACGCCAAGGCGATCGACAACGCCAGGCCGGAACGCCTCTACGAACACATCCGCCGTCTCGCACAGTTTGAGCAGGCGCTCGCGCTGGACGGCATCCTTGAGATCGACGACGACGCTTTTCTTGCCGCGGTTGAGGTTCCGGAAGAACACCGTGCTCGCGCCGTCCGACAGACCGATATGGCGCCCTGGATCACCCTCGCCGGGAGCCTCCACCTTGATCACCTCGGCGCCATGGTCGGCCATCGCCAGCGTGAGATACGGCCCCGGCAGAAACACGGAGAGATCGATGACGCGTATGCCCTCGAGCTTCATGTGCGGCGATCTCCCGAGGCCGCATCGGCTGCGCCGAGAAATGCGGCATTGTCGGCACCGAGCGGAGAGCACGGCGTCTGTGCGAGGCGCTTGCCATCGATCTTGATCGGATTGGCGAGTACGCGCATCCCCGGCATCGCAGGATGCGGCACGGCCCGCACCATGTCTGTCGCCTTCAGGAACGGATTGTCGAGTGCGCTCGCGAGATCGAGTACCGGAGCAATCGGCAGGAGACTGCCGAGCTTGTCCAGCCAGTAGCGGCTCGGGTGCTTCTTCAGCTCGGCGTCGACGATGGCGGTGATTGCATCCCGGTTCTGCTGACGCGCCGCCGGTGTCGCAAATCGCGCATCTTCGACCAGGTCCGGCCGGCCGATCGCGGTCGCCAGCTCAGCCCAGAATTTGGTCGTCATGCACATGATGAAAACCCAGCCATCGGCGGTCGGGAAGGTTTGCACCGGCGCAACGGAGTAATGCGCGCTGCGTTGCTGACGCTCCGATACAAGCCCTTCGTTGAGATACCAGCGCGCGACATAGCCGAGCTGATGAAGCGCCACCTCGAACAGGCTGACATCGACGTCGCAGCCTTTGCCCGTCGACCGCGCTTGCAGCACCGCCGCCAGCAGTCCCACGGCGGCGGTAAGGCCAGTCGTCTGGTCGATCATCGACGGCGCACCGATGCGCGACGGCGGTCCGCTCGGCTCGCCCGTCAGATCCATCAATCCGGATTCGGCCTGCATGAGATAGTCGTAGCCCGGCCGCGCCGTGCGTTCGTTGTCACGGCCATAAGCGGAGATATGCACGCACACGATCGACGGCTTCAACGCCGAAAGAGACTTGTAATCGAGGCCCATCTTCGCCGGCAGGTCGCCGCGCAGGTTATTCATCACGACATCGGACTGTGCGATCAGCTTGTCGAGCGATGCGCGGCCGTCGGTGCTGCGCAGGTCGAGCGCGACACTCTTCTTGTTGCTGTTGAAGGACTGGAAATACTCGCTGTCGTTTTCACCCAGGAAATAGGGGCCGGTCTTACGCGCCGGATCACCACCGATCGCCGCATTCTCGATCTTGATGACGGTTGCGCCGAGTTCGGCCAGAAGCATGGTGCCATAGGGCGCCGCACCGAACTGCTCGATGGATACGATTTTCAGATCCTGCAGGGGCTTCATGCGACAGGATTCCTCTTGATCCAGTTCTTGCTGATGATGATGCGCTGCATCTCGTTCGTGCCTTCGCCAATGCACGTCAGCGGCGCGTCGCGATAGAGGCGCTCGATGTCGTATTCCTGCGAGTAGCCGTAGGCACCGTGAATGCGCATGCCCTCGATCGAGTTCTCGAGACCCGCCTCGCTGGCGAAGTACTTGGCCATCCCAGCCTCCATGTCGCAGCGCTCGCCGCGATCGAATGCCGCCGCAGCGTCGAGCGTCAGCAGGCGGGCGGCGCGGGCGCGCGTCGCCATCTCGCCGAGCTTGATCTGGATCGCCTGATGCTCGCAGATGGGTTTGCCGAACGTCTTGCGCGTCTGGGCATAGTCACTCGCCAGCTTGAGCGCGCCCTCCGCTATTCCGACGCCACGCGCGGCGACATTGATGCGCCCGAGCTCGAGACCACCCGTCGTCTGGTAGAAGCCCTGCCCTTCAACCCCGCCGATCAGGTTTTCTCGCGGAATGCGGTAGTTTTCGAACACCAGCTCGGCCGTATCGATCGCTTTGTAGCCGAGCTTTTTGAGTTTGCGTCCGACCGTGAAGCCTTCCTGCTTCGGTGCGATGACGAGGCTCATTCCCGCATGACGTGGCTTCGCGTCCGGATCCGTCTTCACGAGCATCGCGAAGCACGAGCCTTCGGCGCCGTTGGTGATCCACATCTTGGTGCCGTTGATGACGTAATCGTCCCCATCGCGGCGCGCCACCATACGGATGCCCTGCAGATCGGTGCCGGCATCGGGCTCGGTAAGCGCCAGCCCCCCGCGGATTTCTCCCGAAGCAATTTTCGGCAGCCACTTCGCCTTCTGTTCCGGGGTACCGAACTTCTCGATGGTCAGGGCGAGCATGAGGTGCGAGTTGAAGATGCCGGTGATGGACATCCACACCGACGAGATCTTCATCACGATCTTGGCGTACGTCGACGCCGGAAGGCCAAGGCCGCCGTACTCCGGGCTGACGGTCGCCCCGAACAAACCCAGCTCCTTCATCTGTTCGACGATGTGCTCGGGATATTTGTCGGCGTGATCGTACTCCCGCACGATCGGCTTCAGCTCACGCTCGGTCCAGCGCTCGATCATATCGAGAAGCTGATCCTCCTCACTCGTGTCGTTTACTCGCTCGCTCATTCGGGCACCCACCTGATCGGATTATTTGTTCGGACAAATTTGGCTGTTGGATTGTTGCTTGCGCTCAAATTGCGTCTTTAGACACGCACAAGTCAATATTTGTTATCAGGACAACAATGGACGTCCGTAAGATCGCATTTGGACGGCGCCATGACCTTGGCTCGACAGCGATGTAGCCGATCAGGCGCCGGCCGCGCGTCTCAGGACGCGGGGCAGCGCTCAACTGAGACGGCATCAGCAGACATCGAGAGCGCACGACTGCCGCCGGTTTCGCCATCACGTGGCTGACGGCCATTCGTACCGGCTTCAATTTTCCATGGGGTCGCGAGAACATCCGCAACAAACGGGTTCTCACTTGCTTTGCCGCTGCCTTGTCGCCGCAAGACGCGGACAGTTCCGTGCACGTTCTCGTGCCCGGCAACGCGAGCGTGCCGGAAGGCAGAGACCCTAACTCTCGATTTTTTCTGAATAAATGTGGTGCTGCCAGTGAGGATTGAACTCACGACCTCTCCCTTACCAAGGGAGTGCTCTACCACTGAGCTACGGCAGCAGATTCGACGTTCCGGGACACGCGCCGCGTCCAGGGCCCGACGGCCCCTGATCTAGCCTGATTGCCCCACCGCCGCAACCGGCTATTTAGCGGCCCGGCCGGTCGCCGACAGACCGGTTATCCGCCCCGTAGGGCCCGTTTCGGCTCAAATGTGGTCAATTCGCCGTGTACACTGAGACTCCGCGTTGTGGCCACAAGCGCGATCATCGATTGTCGGCACGGGGGGCGAAGCGCGAATCGCGGTCCCCTTAAAAATAGAAGCATGAAAGCTGATGATCTCACGAGGATGCCGATGAATTTCCTGAAGCCCTACACCCCGCAACTGCTGAGCTTGCTGCGCTTCATGTCCGGCCTGCTGCTGCTCCAGCATGGCACCACGAAATATCTGAGCATACCCGCGTCCAAAATGAGCGGCGCGAACCCCATGACCATGGGCGGCGCCGCCGGCGTCATCGAGCTGGTCGCAGGCGTCCTGCTGGTGATCGGCCTGTTTACGCGGCCGGCCGCGTTCATTGCCTCCGGCATGTGCGCCGTGGCTTATTTCTATGCCCACGCGAGCAGCAATTTCTATCCGATCCTCAACGGCGGTGAGCTGGTGGCGCTCTACGCCTTCGTGTTCCTGTATCTGGCCGCAGCCGGTGGCGGCCCGATCAGCCTCGATCGCGCCCTCGGCAAGGACACCTGAGCACCCCTCAGTCCCGACTGCCGCACTTGCGCTCGACGCGCGAGGCTGTAGACAATCCTTCAAGCGGCCGCGCGGGCTGTCCGTCGCGGCCGCTTTCATATGTCAAACAAGCCGATAACGACCCAGGAACGCCACATGACCGCCCCCAGCAGCCCCGGCGCCCTCGCCGGCATCAAGGTGATAGACCTCTCGCGCGTGCTCGGGGGGCCCTTCGCGACCCAGCTCCTGTCCGATCATGGCGCCGACGTCATCAAGCTCGAACCCCCGCAGGGTGACGAAGTCCGCGACTGGGGCCCTCCCTTCCATGACGAAGACGCCGCCTACTTCGTCGGCATCAATCGCAACAAGCGCTCGGTCGGCCTCGACCTCGCCCAGGAAGAAGGCCGCGCGGTCCTGCTGCGTCTTCTCGAAGGCGCCGACGTGCTGGTCGAGAACTTCAAGCCAGGCTCCATGGAGAAGTGGGGCATCGGCTACGACGTGCTCGCGCAGAAATTTCCCGGACTGATCTACTGCAAGGTCTCGGGCTTCGGCGCGGAAGGGCCGCTCGGCGGCTTCCCCGGCTATGACGCGATCGTCGGCGCGATGGCGGGCCACTACAGCGTCAACGGCAGCCCCGAGACGGGCCCGATGCGCATGGGCCTCGCCATTGTCGACATCACGACCGGTCTCTACTCGGTGATCGGCATCATGCTCGCCATGCATGAGCGCCAGAAGTCGGGCCGCGGCCAGTTTCTCGACATCGCGCTCTACGACAGCGCGATGAGCCTCATGCACCCGCACTTCTCCAACTACTTCCTGTCCGGCAAGATCCCCGGCCTCAGCGGCAACACCCACGGCAATCTCGCGCCGTATGGCATGTTCCCGACCAAGACGTGCCAGGTCATGATCGGCGCCGGAAACAACCGCGCCTTCCAGCGCGTGTGCGTGGAGCTCGGCGTGCCCGAGATGGCGGAAGACCCACGCTTCACGAACAACGCCGACCGCATCAAGAATCGCGATGAGCTCAATCGCATCATCACCGCGCAGCTGTCGAAGGTCGACGGCATGGAGTTCTCGCTGAAGCTGCTGAAGGCGGGGCTGCCGTGTGGCCCGGTCCTCAACACCGAGCAGGCGTTGAGCCATCCACACGCCGCAGCGCGCGGTTCGATCATCGAGAAGGACTGGTACAAGGGCATCGGCACGCCGGTGAAGCTGTCGCGTACGCCGGGGAGCCTCAAGGCGGCGCCGCCCAAGTTCTCTCAGCACACCCGCGAAGTGCTCGGCCAGCACGGCTTCGACGAAGCCTCGATCGAAAAGCTGATGAATTCCGGCGTGCTGGTTGAAAAGCGGCGGAAGTAAACGCCGCGACGCTTATGGAATAGGAGGCGGGTGGGGCAACCACCCGCCTTTTGTGTTTCAGTTGCCGTTGAATTTCGGGCGCCGCTTCTCGCGAAACGCCGTAATGCCCTCGATGAAATCCTCCGACGCCATCACGGTGCCCTGAGCGAACGCCTCGGCATCGAGGAATTCGTCGAAGGAGGCATCATACGCCTTGCTCACCATCTTCTTGAGCAGGCCATAGGCGATCGTCGGTCCATTGGCGAACTGTTCTGCAACCTCCATCGCCTTGTCCAGAAGCTCACCCGGCTCGACAAGCCGCGTTGCAAGGCCGATCTGGACGGCCTCCTCGGCTGACACCTTCCGGCTCGTCAGCAGCATGTCCTTCGCGCGCAACGTGCCGACCGCGCGCGGCAGTGTCGCAAGGAGACCGAGATCGGGCACGACACCGATCTTGACGAAGCCGGTCGTGAAGTACGCGGTCTTCGATGCGATGACCACGTCACCCATCAGCGCCAGCGATACGCCGGCGCCCGCGGCAGCGCCATTGACTGCGGTCACGATCGGCTTGTCTGCCTTGAGCAGACGGCCGGCCCAGCGATAGGAACGGCGCATCCGCTCGCGCGTGCTGGCGGGCGTCGCCCGGCCCATGTTGCGGATGTCTCCGCCCGCGCAGAAAGCCTCACCCGTGCCGGTGATCAGGATGGAACGAACGCTGTCGTCCTCGAGCAGCGTCGGCACGCAGCCGTCCAAGCCCGCCTTGATACCCGCCGACATGGCGTTCATCGACTTCGGCTCATTGAGCCGAATGATGGCCACGCCCCCTTTGCGGGTTACGATGACCGATTCTTCCGACATGGCGCGCCTCTCCCGTTGTCCTTCGTTGATCGGCCGATACTAGCGACGGCCCCGCCCCCTCGCCAGCTTGCTTTGCGCCAAGCTGCCGTGCTCAACTCGCAGAAAAACAAATCCACGGGAGGACGACTTGAGCACAGTCGACAGGCTCGCATCCGGCATCGCCATCGGAAACCGCGTTCTCGACCTTGCCGCCTTCGAGGCGCGCATCGAGCGGGCGGCGACGGGGCTCGCCGCACTTGGTATTGTTCAGGGTGACTGCGTTGCGATCCTGATGCGCAACGACATCCCCTTTCTCGAGGCCTCGCACGCCGCGATCCGCCTCGGCGCCTACGCGGTGCCGATCAACTGGCATTTTCACCCCGAGGAAGTGGCCTACATCCTGCGCGACTGCGCCGCGAAGGTGCTCATCGTCCACGCCGACCTGATCGAGACCGCGCGTGCGGCGGCACCTGCGGGCACCACCATCGTCATCGCGGAGACGGCCGACGTCGTCGCCCGGGCGTTCGCTATTCCACCCGAGAGATGCGCCTTGCCCGCCGGCGCCCAGAGCTGGAACGCACTGGTCGCGGATCACGACCGCTGGACCGGGCCGCCGCTGCCGCAGACGCTCAGCATGATTTACACGTCCGGCACCACGGGCCACCCGAAAGGTGTGCGCCGCGCCCCGCCGACGCCCGCGCAGCAGGAAGCGCTCAACGAGGCCCGCCGCGTCGTCTACGGTGTTGCGCCCGGCATCCGCACCATCATGGCCGGGCCGCTCTACCACTCGGCGCCCAATGCCTTCGTGCTGCGCGCCTCTCGCATCGCGGAAGCGCTGATCCTGATGCCGCGTTTCGAGCCGGAGGCCTTGCTCGCGGCCATCGAGCGCCATCGCATCGATACGCTGTTCATGGTGCCGACGATGTTCGTGCGCCTGCTGAAGCTGCCGGAAGACGTGCGCCGCCGCTACGACGTCTCCTCGCTGCGCTTCGTCATGCACGCCGCCGCGCCATGCCCCGTTCACGTCAAACGCGCCATGATCGAGTGGTGGGGACCGGTCGTCTGGGAATTCTACGGCGCCACCGAAAGCGGTGCGGTCACGATCGTATCCAGCGAGGAATGGCTGAAAAAGCCCGGCACCGTCGGCCGCGCGTCGAAGGGCGCCAAGATCTCGATCCAGGACGAGCGCGGCCGGGAAGTGCGGCAAGGAGAGATCGGCGAGGTCTACTCGTCGATCGATTACTACCCGGCCTTCACCTACAATAACCTGCCCGAGAAGCGCGCCGAGATCGAGCGCGGCGGCATGATCACCGTCGGCGACATGGGCTATCTCGATCCGGACGGCTACCTGTTCCTCTGCGATCGCAAGCGCGACATGGTGATCTCCGGCGGCGTCAACATCTACCCCGCCGAGATCGAGGCGGTCGCCATCGCCATGCCGGGCGTCAAGGACTGCGCGGTGTTCGGCATCCCCGATGAGGAATTCGGCGAGGCGCTCCTCGCGCTCGTCGAGCCGATGCCGGGGCATCCGCTCGACATCGAGAGCATGCGCGCGCATCTTGCCAATCACCTCGCGAGCTACAAGGTGCCGCGCCGGATAGAGATCGCGCACGACCTGCCGCGCGAAGACTCCGGCAAGATTTTCAAGCGCCGCCTGCGCGAGCCATACTGGAAGGACGCAGGCAGGAGGATTTAGTTTTTGTGTTCCGCGGTTGGCAACGGCTTCGCCTACTGCCGCCGCGGCACTGCCTCGCCGATTGGAGGCTAAGCCTCGCGGCCTTCGGCCGCTACCTCAAGAGGGAAGGTCCATATCGGTCGCGCTCGAAGAGCGCATAGTTGATCGCAACCGCGATGCAGCGCCGCGGCGCGTGTAGCCGAAGGCGTACGCGACCGCGGAAAGCAAACAACCCGACCGCGGAAACAACAGAAAATAGCCCCAATTCAGCCACGCCGCTTCGCTTTCTGGATGCTCACGTTGTAGGGGGTTCCGATGCGCGTTGCCGCGATCATTCTCGCCGCGCTGATGGCCTGCGCCGCCACCGCGCCGCTCGATGCGCAGGGCCGGCGCGCGACCCTGATGCACTCGTCGCCGAAGGAGCCTGCACCGCAGCAGCAAGCGCCTCAGCAGCTGACCAATCAGGCGATCCTGAAGTGGATCAACGACTATCGCGAACACCCCGAGCCCAAGAAGCTGCCCGACGTCGTCAAGGCGATGAGCAAGATGGGGCTGTTCAAGGATCTCGAGCAGGGCGGCATCTATGTCGGCTTTATCGCAGGCGTCATCGCCGCCAATCCGGAGACGGCAGAGAAGCTGATCTCGAACATGTTTCCGCTACCGCCCGAGGACCAGGTGGTGATCGTTCGCGCGATTGCCTACTCGGGCCTGCGCGGCTGGAAGGAACTGCTTCAGCGGTTCGTCGAGCGAATGCCGGCGCGCAAGGTGCTGATCGAGCATCACCTCTACGGCAAGGGCGCCAGCTTCGAGACGCTCGATCTCAAGACGGCGCCCGCGCACGTCGACATCATGTGGGGCCACTACTTCGGCTCCGGGCGCCACAAGGGCATCGATCGCATCCTGTCGATCCTGTCATGGGCGAAGGACAAGAACGACGTCGAGAAGCTGACGATCGGCAGCATGGCGAAGTGGACGGTCGCGAACAACATTCAGCAGGATCCGCGCCTGCTCGCCTACGTGAAGACCAAACTGGAAACGCTGCCCAAGGCCGACGCAGCGGAACTGCGCGAGGTGATCACCGCCGCCGAGACCTTCGAGACCGCCGCGATCCGCCGGCAGGCGATGTCCGCGCTCGAGGAGCTGCGCCGCAAGGGCCCGGAGGATGCGCGCAACATCTCCTGGTGGGGGCAGGCCGGACAGACGGCGCTGGCTTTCGGCTGCATCGCCGCAAGCGCGCTCGGGCAGGCACAGGTCGGCATCCCCTGCGTGATTGGCGGGGCCTTGTCCAACGTCGCGCTCAAGTACCTGACGCCGCAGCCGTAGTTCGGGAAGCGGCCCGCTCCTGACGCGCCGCGTGCCACCTGAGCCATGCGCGCAGCGGACGCAGCACAGAGACTGGCCAAAAGGGGTGGCGCGAACCGCTGGTGTTTGCTAGAAGCCACGAGCCCTCGGGCAACACCCTGATCCGCGGTAGCTCAACGGTAGAGCAACCGGCTGTTAACCGGTTGGTTGTAGGTTCGAATCCTACCCGCGGAGCCAGAACCGGCCCAACCGCCTGAAACCTATAAATAATAGGTAAATCAAGGCGTTCGCTAACTCGACTGTTACAGTTGACTGTTACAGTCGGGAGCATGGCGAAAGTGGCAAAACCCCCATGGCTTACCGAGCGCGGCAGGGTCTACTCACTAGGCGCGCTCCTGGCCCCCGACATCCGCGACAGCTTCGGCAAGGC
>CAZKZT010000038.1:0-16121 GCA_964557265.1 uncultured Hyphomicrobium sp. | reverse complement strand
TATTCTTCGGCGACCACCACCCGGTCGATGTAGAGGAATTTTTCGAACCGGCTGCGGAACCAGAGAAAGTGGCCGCCGTCATAGTTGTCCGAATGCGAGAAGGCTAGAAGAAACGCGGCTGCCGGCGGTACGAACAATGCCAGACTCGCCAAGTTGATCAGCCGGTCGAGCTGATCCGGAGAGAGAAGAGAAGTTTCTTTCGCGCTTGCGTTGCTCACTCTCAACAACGCATCGCGCCTGGGCTGACCGCGGAGATCCCTGATCTGGAATGGCGCTGACATCGTCCTCCTTGGCGTTGGGACTCTCGCCGATTAACGGTAATTGTGCCGATCCTGACCTTGTTTCGACAGAGGGTACACGACGCGGTTGATTTGGGAAGATGCAGCCGCTCCTGCGCGATCGTGGCTGGCGGGCCTCATCGGCTGCGGTATGCTCCGGTGCAACAATAAAGCATCCGAGAGAAACGCCGCCATGACGCTGATCTATGATCCGGCCGATCCGGCCACGCGTGCTGACCCGCATCCGATCTACGCGCGCTTGCGTGACGAGGATCCTGTCCACTGGCATCCGGGCCTCAAGTGCTGGATCCTGACCCGCTACGACGATGTCGCGGCGGCTCTGTCGGGTCCGTCGATGAGTCCCGACCGTTTGACGCCATTCTATGCCGCGCTCCCGGAGCCGACGCAGAACCTGCTTGCCGAGATGATGCGCTACCTCAATCTGTGGATCGTGTTCCGTGATCCACCGGCGCATACGCGCGTGCGCACGCTCGTCAACAAGGCGTTCCTGCCGGGAACGATCATCGGTTTCAAGCCGCTGATCGAGCGCATTGTCGCGCGCCAGCTCGACCGGCTTGCCGAGAAGGCCGAGGCGGACCTGGTCGCGGATTTCACGATGCCGCTGCCGGCGCTCGTGATCATGGCGATGATGGGCGTATCGGAGGATCGCCTCTACGACGTCAAGAGCTGGTCTGACGACATCATGCTGTTCATCGGCACGGCGCGGGCGACGCCGGACAAGTACGAGCGGGCGCGGCGTGGCGCGGTCGAGATGGCGGCGCTGTTCCGCGACGAGATCGAGAAGCGGCGCGTGGATCCGGGCAATGATCTCCTGAGCCTGCTGATTGCGGCGCGCGACGAACAGGATCGCCTGAGCGAGGATGAGTTGGTCGCGACGGCAATGCTGTTGCTGTTCGCAGGCCACGAGACGACGACCAACCTGCTCAGCACCGCCACGCTGACGATGATGCGCCACCCCGAGCAGCGCGCGCGCTTCGCCGCCAATCCCGAGATGGCATCGACTGCAGTCGAGGAGTTCCTGCGCACGGAGGCGCCGACCAACGCCATGGGCCGCATCGTCAGGAAGACGCACGAGGTGCGCGGCGTCACGCTCAAGGAAGGCGACCGGCTGTTCGCGATCATCAATGCGGCGAACCGCGACGGCGCGCAGTTTCCCGATGCCAATCGCGTCGACCTCGCGCGCCAGCCGAACCGCCATCTCACCTTCGGGCAGGGCGCGCACTTCTGCCTTGGCGCTCAGCTCGCACGGCTGGAGGCGCGCGTCGCACTGCCGGCATTGGTCGAGCGCTTCCCGCGCATGTCGCCCGGCGACGCGCCGCCGGTGTGGCTCGACAGCCTCGTCATGCGTGGGCTGAAGTCGCTACCGGTCAGAACGGGGCGGTAGGGGCATTGCTCCGGTTGGTGCGGCGCAGTAGCATCGGCCCATTCTAAAACAATTATGGTGAGCACATTGAACTCGGGTCGCGGCGTTTCTTTATCCATTCTCGTTGCGCGCACAGACGTTTCGTTCATCCGGCAAACAGTGCCGCATCTTGTGCGCAGCAGCGCCTATCCGTTTGCGGAGCGGGCGCTCGTCATTGATACGGCGCCGCTCAGTCCCGAGTACGCGGCGCGTCCGCACGTTGGCTCCCGTGAAGAACTCGATGATATCTGCAACAGCCTCGTTGCGGAGGGCTGGATCGACAAGCTGCACTACATCGACTACGCGCAGTCCGAGGTGGATCGCATCAATCAGGCGTACTTCGGGCAGAAGCTGCGCGAGACGCATGATTTCCGCGGCTGCGCCATGTACGGCTACCTCCGATCACTCGAAGTCGCTGCAAGTGACCTTGTTCTGCATTTCGATGCCGATATCCTGTTGCATCAGGTGGCTGGCGAGAGCTGGATCGAGCAGGGCATCGATATCCTGCAACGCCGCCCCGATATCTTGAGCGTTGCGCCGATGAGCGGCCCACCGCACGCCGAAGGAAAGCTTCTGCAGCAATCGTCGTCCTACGAGTTCGACCCCGACGGTTTCAGTAAGTTCAAATTTTTCACGGCGAGGAAGTTTCTCGTTGACCGCCGCACCCTCCGCTCGGTCGGGCTCGTGCCTCGCTGGGTATCGAGAAAGCGCCGTCTGGTGTCGATGTGGACACGCAAGAGTGCGCTATGGTCGTTTGAGGTCATGGCGAGCGATCAGCTCGAGGGGCGCGGGCTCTGGCGTGCCGATCTGTCGGACGGTCGTGCATGGACGCTGCACACACCGGATCACGGGCCAGAGTTCCTGAATCGTCTTCCCGAGATTATCCAAAGGATCGAGAGCGGCACGTTTCCGGTTGAACAGGCCGGATATTACGACCTCGATCTCGCGCTCTGGCGATAGATGGTTTGCGCGTATCCCTGAAAAAAGTGAGCCATTGCCGCTGGCGCAGCGCCCATCGCGGAATGGATCGCTCATATTGGCGAGCAGCAGACGATCGGATGTGACGCGTATGACGAAGTTTGCGAGAACGCCGGAGACTGTCGCGCCTCCTCCGGCCGTCGCGTCGTGTCCCAATCATCCGCCCACACGGCGATCTGTCGACGTCTCACTGTGGAAAAGTGCAGGCGAGTCAGTTAGATTCGCGCACGATTCGCACATGGAGGATAGGCCATGGCCGATACGACACAACTGGTGATGGGTGGCAGGAAGGCGATCGTTCCCCGCGTCTTCAAGCGGCTGGTTCAGATCTTGATGGCGGTGACGCTGACCGCGAGCGTGCTGCTCGCCGTATTCGTCGGCAACGGCTTCCTGGTCGGCAAATCGCCGAGCTTCCGCAGCGGCTGGAATGTCTGGCTCTCGTTCATCCAACGCTCCGACATTCTCGCGACGATGATCCTTACAGCGGCCGTCGCGGTGCTGTTCGTCTACTGGCAGCGCAACCAGGAACGCAAAGCGGGCCTTTCCAGCCGCTGAGCGCCGGTCGCGGGCAAGCTGTAAAAGTCGCTGACCTCTGCCATCATGCCGGGAAGATCGGCACCGCGACGGGAGGACAGCGATGCTGGGGCTCTTGCGGCAAAAATTGACGGAGGTGCTGGAGGCGGTCGGGCCGCTCGTCGCGGTCGTCTGTTTCCTGCTGCTCGTGCTCGTCGACCAGCCGTGGGCGCTCGTCGGCCAGTTCCTGGCAGGTTCCCTGTTCGTCATCGCCGGCATGGTGCTGCTGTTCGCGGGCCTCGACGTCGGCGTTCTGCCGATGGGGCGGTTCATCGGGGCGGAGCTGCCGACGAAGGGCTCCGTCGCGCTGATCGTTGCGGTGGCGTTCGGGATCGGTTTCGCCACGACCGTCGCCGAACCGGATGTTCTCGTGCTCGCCAGCCAAGTCGACCGCGCGTCGCAGGGCGTGGTCCGCGAGTACGTCGTGCTCTACGTGATCGCGGTTGGTCTTGCGGTGTTCGTTGCGATCGCCATGGCGCGCGTCGTCTATGGATTTCCGATCGTCTATCTGCTGGCCGCTGCCTATACGACGATGCTGATCCTGTCGTATTTCACGCCGACCGACTTCGTTGCGCTCGCCTACGACTCGGGCAGCGTGACGACGGGGGTCCTGACCGCACCGGTGGTGATCGCGCTCGCCATCGGCCTGAGCACGGTGCTCGCGGGCCGCTCGCCGGTGTCGGACGGCTTCGGGCTGCTCGGGTTCGCCTCGATCGGCCCGATCATCGCGGTGCTCATCCTGGGGATGCTGCCGCGATGACCGCGATCGTGATCGACGAAATGTGGGCTGCGGCGTCGAGCGTGCTGCTCGCGGTGCTGCCTCTCGTGGCGTTGTTCCTCGTGTTTCAATTGGCCCTGCTCCGCCTGCCCGGCCGCAGCTTCCGCAACATCATCGCCGGGACGCTGCTGTCGGCGGCCGGGCTGTTCCTGTTTCTGGTCGGTGTCGGAATAGGCTTCCTGCCCGTCGGTCGCGCGATCGGCGAAGCACTCGGGCGACTGCCGGATACATGGCTGCTGCTGCCGGCGGGCCTGTTTCTCGGGTTCGTGACGACCTGGGGCGAGCCGGCAGTGCGCATTCTCGCCGATCAGGTGGAGGAAGCGTCCAACGGATCGATCCGCCGGTCGCTGGTGCTGACGACGATCTGCGTCGGGGTCGCGATCTGGGTCGGGCTCGGGTTGCTGCGCATCGGCTACGGTATCCCGATCCTCTATCTGCTGGTGCCGAGCTATCTGCTGGTGCTGGTGATGATGTGGTTGTGCGACCGCGACTTCGTCGGTATCGCGGTCGATGCCGGCGGCGTAGCCACGGGGCCGCTCGCCAACACGTTCCTGCTTGCCCTGGCGCTCGGCACGTCTGCATCGATCGATGGCCAGAACCCACTCGTCAGCGGGCTCGGCCTCGTCGCGTTGATCGCCGTAGCGCCGGTGATCTCCCTGATGGCCCTCGGCATCCTGACTCGCTGGCGCCGACGTTGAGAGGAGTTGCCACATGCCAAACGTCTCTCTGATCGTGAGCATCGTCCGCAAAGGATGGGGTGACATCGTGCTCGCGGCCTCCGTTCAGGCCGGTGCCGAAGGTGGCACCATCATGTTCGGGCGCGGTGCGGGCATCCACGAACAGGGCTCCATCCTCGGCATTCCGATCGAGCCGGAAAAGGAGATCGTGCTGACCCTGACCTACGCCGACAAGAGCGATGCAATCCTCACCGAGATCGTGCGCGCGGCAGAACTGGAGAAGCCGGGTAACGGGCTTGCGTTCGTCGTGCCGGTCAGCAAGGTCGCGGGCGTCCCACATGTGCCGCGGGCGAGCCAGTGAGGCGCGCGTGATCTCGTGACGTGAGGGCTCGGAGCCCGGGTCAGCTCCGTCCCTGCTCCAGCAACGCCAGCAGCGGCGGTGTCTCTCGGCCAGGGCGCACGACGCCTTCGAGCGTCAGCAGTTTTTCCTTGGTCGTCGCGCCGCCGGGGGCTGAGAAGCCGCCGATCTTTCCGCCGCTCGCGAGGACGCGATGACATGGGATGATCACGGGAATGGGGTTGCGGCCCATGGCCTGGCCGATGGCGCGGGCGGCATCGGGCGCGCCGACCTCGGCGGCGAGGGCGCCGTAGGTGGTGGTCTGGCCGAAGGGCACGCCGCGCAGCGCCTCGTAGATGCGCTGGTGGAAGGGGCTGCAGGCGCTGACGTCGAGGCAGATGCCGGAAAAGTCCACCGGGCGTCCCGCGAAGTAGCGCTGCAGCGCCACGACGGCCCACGCCACCCACGGGACGTCCTCATCGGCGAGGCCGGGCGTGGCTCTCGCGGCAAGACGACGCTCGGTGGCCGACACGTCCCGTTCGGGGAGTTGCAGTCGTGTCAGGCCACTGTCGCGCCACGCGATACCGCAGGTTCCGAACGCTGTGGGGAAGAGCGTGTAGCGTTCGCCTGCTTGTTGGGTATCGCGGCTCATGCTCTCAACTCCGTTGGCGCGCTGCGCCATTCATTCCGCCTTGCCGCAGTACGCTTCGATGCGGTGTCCGTCCGGATCGGCCACGAACGCTGCGTAGTAGTTGGCGCTGTAGTTCTCGCGCACGCCGGGCTTGCCGTTGTCCTTGCCGCCGGCGGCGAGCGCCGCTTTGTGGAAGGCATCGACACTCTTGCGCGTCGGCGCGTCGAAGCACAAGTGCAGCCCCGATTCGGTGTTCTGTGCAACCGGATGGGCGGATTTCAGCACCCATAACCCCGCACTGCCGGCACCGTAGCCGAGGCTCGTGTCGTCCTTGCTGAGGCACGTGTAGCCGAGGGGTTTCAGGGCGGCGTCGTAGAATTTGCGGGCCTTGGCGATGTCGGCGGTGCCGATCGAGATGTGATTGATCATGGTGGCGTCTCCTTTTGTGGTTCTGCGGCGATCGACCGGCCGCGCGCCCGGGAAAGGGAGGGGCAGGCGCGCGGCCGTGCTAAAGCGTCGGACCTTGAATGCGACCCACGCGTGAACTGATCTCTACGTTGCATTCAATCGCGAGGAAGCGTGAAGGTGCGGTCCGTGAAGCGATCGGGGTATCGGTCGGTGCCGCCGTGTGAAGCGTAGGACTCGATCTCGCTGCGCTCGAGGCCGATGTCGTGCAGGGTCCGATCGTCGAGGCCGTAGAGCGTGCTGACAGTCCGGCGATAGCGCCGGTGCTGCTGGAAAGCGAGCCATAGCCCGGTGCCCCACACCATCAGCCGAAAGCCCGGGCCGGGCCGGGACCGCTCTGCCCTTTCAAGGGCTTGCATCAGAACTGCTTGCAACATGATCACTCTCCTGGCGTTATCGTTCGTTGGGGTTTGACGCCCGTCGTTGCGGGCGATGAGCGGATATTGCCAGACCGCCCCTGACAGCCTTCTGTCAGCAGGAAACGACACTCCTGACACCGTGTTGTCAGGAGGCTTCGGGTAGGGAGATGCGCTCGAGGTTCCGACCCTGTGGAGACGCGCCATGCGCCGTGCCGATCGCCTGTTCGAGATCATCCAGCACATGCGGCGCAAGCCGACGGTGAAGGCGCGTGAATTGAGCGAGTCGCTCGAGGTTTCCGAGCGCACGATCTATCGCGACGTGCGGGATCTGATGGCAAGCGGCGTGCCGATCGAAGGCGAAGCGGGTGTCGGCTACGTGCTGAAAGCAGGCTTCGATCTGCCGCCGCTGATGTTCAAGGAGCAGGAGATCGAGGCGCTGGTGCTCGGCGCGCGCATCGTCGAGAGCTGGGCCGACGCGGAACTTGCAGAAGCGGCCACCGATGCGATCGCGAAAATCGAGGCGGTGATCCCCGACCAGCTCAAGGTCTACATGGCCAACACGGCGCTGCTGGCCCCGTGCGCGCACTACATGGCGCCGATTTCGTTCGATCTCGCGGAGCTGCGCCGGGCGGTGCGCAACCGTCTCAAGATCCGCTTCCGCTACACGGACGTACTCCGCCAGGGCAGCGAGCGGACCGTGCGGCCATTGTCGCTTGCCTACTTCGGCCCGGTCTGGATCCTCGCCGCGTGGTGCGAGCTGCGGACCGACTTCCGCACCTTCCGGCTCGACCGCATGGAGGACTTCGCCATGACCAACGAGGGTTTCCGGGCGGAGCGCGGCAAGACGCTGAACGACTTCCTCAAGCGGCCGATGACGTGGACGCGGGGCGCGGTGGCGCCTGCCGAGGATACCGCCGACGACGAGGAAGTGGGCGGCTGACGGCGAACTGCGATCGGTAGAGTGTGGCTCGGCCCCAGGCGCCGGCCATGCGTGGGCCGCAACTCTGGAGCCGCAAAGTACACGCTGGCTTATAATAAGCCTGCTCTGTATTTTACAGTTCCATGACAGCAGATCCCTTCCTGACCCGCGCCCTCGGCTTCTTGCTGGCCGATGTCTCGCGCCTGATGCGCCGCCGTTTCGACGCCCGCGCGCGCGAAATCGGGCTGACCCGTGCCCAATGGCGTGTGCTGGCGCAGCTCCGCCGCCGCGAGGGCATCAACCAGACCGCTCTCGCCGAGATCATGGAGATCGAGCCGATCTCGCTCAGCCGCCATATCGACCGGCTGGTCGACAAGGCGTTTGTCGAGCGCCGCGCCGATCCGAAAGATCGCCGCGCCTGGCTCCTCTATTTGAAACCTGAGGTCCAGCCCGTGCTGGACCGCCTGCGCGCCGTCTCGACCGAGAACCGCAAGGAAGTTCTGAAGGGCATCCCGGAGGCGGAATCAGAGGCGCTGATCGACACCCTTCTCAAGATCAAGTCGAACCTGGTTGAGCTCGAGGCTGAGCGGCCGATCGTGGCGAAGCCCGACGAGCAGGATTGAGGCCATCCATGCAAAAGAGCGCAACCGAGCCGGACAAGGAGGCGCCGACCGCAAGCGCGCCCGCCGTGCCGTCGCGCCAGCGCCGACGCTTTCCTTATGTGTTTCTCGTCGCGCTCATTGGCCCGCTCGCGGCGGCGGCAATCGGCGGGTACTACTACCTCGCCAGTGGCCGCTTCGTGTCGACCGACAATGCCTATGTGAAGGCCCACAAGATCGCCGTCAGCGCGGATGTCGCCGGACGCGTGACCGAGGTGTTCGTCGACGCCGATCAGATCGTCTCGCAAGGCACGCTGCTGTTTCGCATCGATCCGCAACCGCTGCGCATTGCCCTCGACCGCGCGGAGGCGCAGCTTGCCGCGGCCGTCCAGGAAGCGCATTCGCTACGCGCGCTCTACGACCAGAAGGTCGCGCGGTTGAAGCTCGCGGAAGGTGACGTCGCCTATCATCAGCAGAACTACGATCGCCAGGACGCGCTCACCAAGACCGGCGTCGTCTCGCGCTCAGGCATGGACATGGCCGAGCGGGCGCTGCGCAACGCGCGCGACCAGGTCGCGATCGCCCATCAGGAGATCGCGGAAGTGCTGGCGCGGCTCGGTGGCGATCCAAAGCGCGCGCCCGAACTGCAGCCGTCGGTGCGCGAAGCGCAGGCGGTGCGTGACCGCGCGATGTGGGATCTCGAACGGACCGAGGTGCGCGCGCCTGTCGCGGGTGTCATCACGAATTTCGATCTCCAGCCAGGTGCTTATGTTACCGCCGGGAGCGTCGTCTTCAGCATGGTCGGCAGCGAGAGCGTGTGGGTGCAGGCGAATTTCAAGGAGACCGACCTCACCAACGTGAAGCCGGGTCAGCGCGCCACCATTCGGATCGACATGTATCCAGGCAAGTCCGTGAAAGCGTTCGTGTCGAGCATCTCGCCGGCGACGGGCGCGGAGTTTGCTCTGCTGCCGCCTCAAAACGCGACCGGGAACTGGGTGAAGGTGGTGCAGCGCCTGCCGGTGCGGCTGCGTCTTGAATTGGCACCGGATAGTCCGCCGCTGCGCGCCGGCATGAGCGCCGTGGTGAACATCGATACGGAGTTCAAGCGTCCCGTGCCGGGATGGGCGCAAGGTCTGCTTGGCTGGGCGGGTGCCGCCGAATCCGAGCAACGACAATGACCACAAGCGTATCGCCGGCGGGTGCCCCCGTCACCTACAGCGGTGCGCGGCTTATCCTGATCACCGTCGCGCTGATTCTTGGGCCGCTCGTGCAAGTGTTCGACACGGCGACGGTCTCGATTGCGCTCCGCCACATGCAGGGCGAGCTTTCCGCGACGCAGGACCAGATCGCCTGGGTCATTACATCCTATCTGATCACGCTCACCGTGTTCACGCCGGTGTGGGGCGTGCTCGGCGGCATGTTCGGCCGCAAACGGTTGATCCTGATCTGCATCGCGGGCTTCACCAGCAGCGCCATGCTCGCCGGGCATGCGATGTCGCTCACGGAAATCCTGATCTGGCGCGCGGTGCAGGGCTTCTTCGGCTCGGCCCTGCTGCCACTCGGGATGTCGTCGCTGCTGTCGGTTTATCCGCGCGAAAAGCTCGGCATCGCGATGGCGTGGTGGGGCGTCGGCATGATGTTCGGGCCCGTGTTCGGCCCGACGATCGGCGGGTTCGTCACCGAGTACCTGACGTGGCGCTGGGCGTTCTACATCAATCTGCCGATCGGCATCATCGCCTTCCTGATGACGACCTTCTTCGTGCCGCGAACGGGCGTACGCACGATCCGCAAGTTCAACTACTACGCCTTCATCACGCTCGGCATCGCGCTCGCCGCTCTGCAGTTCGTGCTCGATCGCGGCGAGCGCTACGACTGGTTCGATTCACCACTGATGGTGACGATCACGCTCGTGGGGTTTGCGGCGCTCTGGCTGTTCCTCGTCAATGTGGTCACGACCAGCACGCCGTTCATCGAGCCATCGCTGTTCAAGGATCGCGATTATCTCGCGGGCACGGTGCTGCGGACGTTGTTCGGTGTGCTTATTTTCGGCAGCCTCGTGATCATGCCGCCGTTCATTCAGGACATCGGTGGCTATCCACCGCTGCTCAGCGGCTATGCCATGGCGCCGCGTGGTGCTGGCACCATGATCGCGTCGTTCCTCGTCGGCTACCTGCTGCCCTACATGGATCCGCGCAAGCTGATCGCCGCAGCGATGGTGACGATGGCCGCCACCATGTGGCAGCTCTCGACCTTCACCCAAGACATCGACATGACGGCCTTCGTCATGAACAATTTCATTCAGGGTCTCGCATTCGGCGCGTTCATGGTGCCGCTGAACGCAGTCGCGTTCGTGACCCTGAAGCCGGAGCTGCGTGACGCGGGCACGTCGTTCTATTCGCTGGTCAACAACATCGGCCGCAGTCTCGGCGTGGCGCTGTTTTCGAGCTATCTCGTGCGCTCCAGTCAGACCTATCAGTCGACACTGACGGAGCACATCCGTCCCGACAACGATGTTTTCCGGCACCTCACGCTGCCGGCGCCGTGGAGCCTGACCGATCCGGTCGGCCTCGCCGCGCTCGAGCGGGCCGTCGTACAGCAGGCGAAGCTGCTCGCCTACATTGCCGACTATCAGCTCATCACGCTCGTCATCGTCGCGTGCATGCCGGCGCTGCTGTTCATGAACAATCCGCACAAGGTCAAGCGCGCCGCTGCGGCCCGTGCTGCGGCGTGACGGTGATCTTCGCTGAGGAGAGATAAGGTCAGGATGGGAGGCCGCCGATGTGATGGCGGGGTTGCGGCCTCCCACCCTTGCCCGCGCCCGGGATTGATCCGGACACGGGTTTCCCGGTGCTACTTCGCGGACAGGAAGTTGCGGTGGAACCAGGCACCTTTTGCGGTGCGCGCCTCGACCTGCAGCACATTCGGACCAGCCCGCGTCTCGTGCCGCGCGACATCGGCGAGCGCGCGTTCGCTGACGGTGCCGCTCTGCGCTTCAGCGAGGAACTTCTCCGCTTCCGAGGCCGCTGGCGCCGCAGGCACGCCATCCTTCTGGTTGGCGACGGCTTCGGTGGCGGCAGCGCGGATCAGCTTCGGCCACATCTTCCGGAACAGGCCGTTCGACGGATAGATGTCACCGCTTGCGATCTTTCCGTTGATTGCAATCACCACGCCGATCACGTCGTCGCCTTCGAGGGCTTTGCTTTCAAGCGCGGTGAGGAAACCCTCCTGCGCTTTCTTCACGCGCTCGTTCTCGAGGGTGAGCTGCAGGCTCGTTTGCGATTCCTCGGCCGCGACCGGGGACGCCAGTTTCTCACCGAGCAGACCTTGAACGCTGGAGACGCTGCGCCATACCTCGCTCTGGCCACCGATCGGGCCGCCGCGTTGCTCGCCGCGCTGGATCGCAAGGCGATTGAGGTGCGGATCGGTACGCTGAGCCGGATCGACGTGGCCACGCGCATCCCGATCGAGCGGTGCGCGCGCGATGGCCACCTTCGCTTCGCGCGAGAAAATCTGTGCGCTCGATGACGAGAAGCGTGAGACATCCTCCTTGCCCCGCCTCGCCCAGCGGCCCTGCTCGACGCAATAGGCGCCGATCGCGATCTTGCCGGAGTTGGGCGGGATCAGCAGGCTCGACGTCAGCACGCGGTCCTGACGGCCGCCCTTCACGAGGTCGCCGAACTGGACGAAGACGGCTTCGCGGCCGGTGTTCTCGATCAGCAGCTCGCTGACGTTGCCGGTTTCGTGGACGACGATCGAACCGTTGACGAGCGCCTCCTCAAGCGTTGCCGGGGCCGCGCCCGGCGCGGAGGTCCCGCGTACGAGGTAGATGGCGAGGTTCTCGTGGGCCAGCGGCTCGGAGAGCCTGTGAACGGGGTCGGGCGCAGCATCGGCAGGGGTGTGATGAAAGAACGCGCCGGTCACGGCGGCGGCGGCAAAAACCATTGGCAGGGCAAAGCGGATCAGCATCGGGTGTTTCTCCCTGGTGCCGGCGCGCAATCGACGCCGGGTGATCCATGCAACTAACCGAGCTTCCCGGCGCGATTTCGGACGGATTGCGCAGGATGGAGGGCCTTTTGGGGGCTGTAGCGGGGCTTCAGCGTGAATAGGGCATGAACGCCCGGCGCCTGGGCGGCGGCGATTGCGGACCTGTTATCCAGCCGATCGCGGCCGCCCTTGCCCTTATGTCGATCGAGGTACTACATTGCAGCAACTGGAAAAATCCGTCTGCCGACGCTCCGGCGCGTGATTGGCGCGGGTGGTGGCACAAAGCGAGAGACGTGGATCATGTCGCTTGAGACCGAAGCAATCCTCGACCGCCGGCGGCTGCGGCGCCGGACATCGCTGTGGCGCGGCCTCGCCATCCTCGCGGTGGCGCTCGCCATAGGCGCATTCGCTCATTTCGGTGACAACCGCGCGAGTATGATCGGCGAGAGCCGCCAAATCGCCCGCGTCAGCATCGAAGGCATCATCACGGACGACCGCAAGCAGATCGAGCTGCTCGACCGGATCGCAAAGGCGCGCCACGTCGAGGGCGTCATTCTTTTCATCAACAGTCCGGGCGGCACGACGACGGGCGGCGAGGCGCTCTACGAGGCCATCCGCAAGGTGTCCGAGAGCAAGCCGGTTGTCGCGCAGTTCGGCACGGTCGCGACGTCGGCCGCCTATATCGCGGGGCTCGCCACGGATCAGATCGTCGCGCGTGGCAACTCGATCACGGGCTCGGTCGGCGTGATCTTCCAATGGGCTGAGTTCTCCGAACTGCTGGGCAAGCTCGGCATCAAGATGAATGCGGTCAAGAGCGGTCCGCTCAAGGCGACGCCATCGCCGTTCGAGCCCGCCGATGAGCGCAGTCTGGCTGTGGCGCGGGACATGATCGCGGAATCGCAGCGCTGGTTCGTCGGGCTCGTTTCATCGCGGCGCGGGATCGACACCGCAGTGGTGCCGGGCCTTCAGGATGGGCGTGTGTATTCGGGGCGCGAGGCGCTTGCGCATAAACTCGTCGACCGTCTCGGCGGCGAAACCGAAGCGCAGCGCTGGCTCGAGGATGACCGTGGCGTGACCAAAGGCCTCAGAATCGTCGACTGGAAACCGTCGCGTGAAACGGCCTGGGGGCTGCTTGGTGAATCGGCGCTGGCATTGGCCCGCTGGATCGGGGGGCCGATGGGGGAGGCGATGGTGCGGCTGGTCGACTCGCGCGTGCTCTCGACGTTGCAGCTTGACGGTCTTGTCGCAGTTTGGCAGCCTTTGGAAAACCGATGAATTTCAATAAAGTTTGACGGGGAGCGAGGGTGCAGTGATCAAGTCCGAACTTATACAGAAGATTGCGACGGCAAATCCGCATTTGTTTCATCGTGACATCGAGCGCATCGTTAATGTCATTTTTGATGAGATCGTTGAGGCGCTTGCACGCGGTGACCGGGTGGAGCTGCGCGGCTTCGGTGCGTTCACCGTGAAGCATCGTCCGCCCCGCACGGGCCGCAATCCGCGGACCGGGGCCACGGTGTCGGTCGGCCAGAAATTCGTGCCGTTCTTCAAGACAGGCAAGGAGCTGCGCGAGCGGCTCAACGATGGTGCCGACGGTTGAGCGAGCCGACCGGGTGCGGCGGCATTCGGTTTGCGTGCGCGCGCGCACCTGAGGTAGCTACAGGATCGTGGGAGCGGCGCACGGGTGCCGTCCCGGTCGGAGGGTGAGGCCGTGTTGAGGCGAATTGTCTGGCTGCTGGTGGCGTTTCCTGCTGCCGCGTTGCTCGTCACGCTAGCGGTTGCGAACCGTCATTCGGCGCGGCTGGTGCTCGACCCGTTCCGCCCGCAGGAACCGGCATTGTGGATCGATCTGCCCTTCTATGCCTACTTGCTGCTGGCGCTGGTCATCGGCGTCGCCCTCGGCGGTACCGCGACCTGGATGACGCAGAGCCGCTGGCGGCGCACCGCGCGTAAGCGCGCGCAGGAAGCGCTGCGCTGGCAGGCCGAAGCCGATCGCCTCGCGCGTGAACGTGATCAGGCTGCGCTGGCCGCACGCCAGAGCAGCGGCGCGCCCGCGGGCAAAGCGCTGGCGGTCGCGGCGCGGTAGGGCCGCACCACAGTCCAAGGCGACGGCACCCGTTCCAACAGCCCGCGGCCACGAATTCGCGCTTGCGGTGATGGCCGCCGCGGGCCTAGCACAGCGGAAAGAGGCGACAGCACCTCTTCCCAGTAGCCTGCGGCCAACAAACCATGCACGCCTCCGTTCTCATCGCGCTCGACTGGTTCGGTATCGTCGTCTTCGCTGCGACCGGGGCGCTCGTTGCCTCGCGCAAGGAGATGGATGTCGTTGGCTTCGCGCTGCTGGCGATCATGACGGGGGTCGGCGGCGGGACCGTGCGCGACCTTCTGCTCGGACGCCTGCCGGTGTTCTGGATCCAGGAGCCGGCGTACATCCTCGTCTGTGTGATCGTCGCGGTGATCCTGTTCTTCACCGCGCATCTCCTCCATTCGCGCTACCGCGCGCTCCTCTGGTTCGATGCCGTTGGGCTGTCGCTGTTCGCGGTCGTTGGGGCCGATCGCGCGCTCCAGATCGTGCCGAGCCCGGTCATCGCGGTGGTCATGGGTGTCGTGACGGCGTCGTTCGGCGGTATCATCCGCGATATCCTGGGCGGTGAGGTTCCGGTCCTCCTGCGCCGCGAGATCTACATCACGGCCGCATTTGCCGGTGCGGTGGTCTACGTCGGTGGCCGGTCGATGGGGTTTGCCGATCCGAATGCCCTGCTGGCCGGGTTCCTCGCGAGCCTTCTCGTGCGTGGTCTGGCGCTGTGGTTCGGCTGGTCGCTGCCGCCGTACAAGGCCCGGCCTGGACGGCCCTCGGACGATATCGGCGGCCGCTGACCTGACGGTTGCCGCGATCGAAACCATCCAAACGGCTCCAGGGGCTGGAAAGATGCCCAACCGTTGCTCTGGCAGCGAAAAACCGGCATAGGATGCGGCGACTGCGGCCTTCCGGGCCGCGCATTAACGATCGAGGCCGCACGCGTGGACGGGCGATGTCAGTGAAGGTGAAGATCTGCGGGATCAAGACGCCGGAGGCGCTCCAGGCGGCGCTTGCCGCGCGCGCCGATCTCGTCGGCTTCGTCTTCTATCCGCGGAGCCCACGCAGCCTTGCGCCGGAGGTGGCGGCAGAACTGGCGGAACTGGCGCGCGGCAAGGCCCAGATCGTGGCGCTGCTGGTCGATCCCGATGACGCGACCATCGAGCGGATCGTCACCGTCGTTCAGCCCGACATGCTGCAGCTTCACGGTTCCGAGACGCCCGAACGCGTTGCCGAGATCGCGCGGCGCTGGGGGCGCCCGATCATCAAGGCGATCAAGGTCGAGACCGCCGCCGACGCCGCCCGCGCCCTCGACTACGCTGACTCCGCCCGCTTCATCCTGTTCGATGCCAAGGCGCCGAAGGATCTCGCCGGCGCGCTGCCCGGCGGCAACGGCATCGCGTTCGACTGGCGCCTGCTCGATGGCGTCAAGGATCGCGTTCCGTTCCTGTTGTCGGGCGGCCTGTCGCCGGACAATGTCGCCGCCGCGATCTGCGCAACCGGTGCCACGATCGTCGATGTGTCGTCCGGTGTCGAGACGGCGCCAGGCATCAAGAGCCCCGACCTCATTCGCCAGTTCATCGGCGCTGCCCGTGCAGCGCACGTTCCTGCATAGCCTGAGCAACGTCGCCGCGTCCTCGGCACCGAAACGGATCACGTGAGCACCATGACCGCAAAAGCCAGCCCCGCCCCGACTGGATCGAACAGTTTCCGCAGTGGCCCCGACGACCTCGGCTTCTTCGGCCTCTACGGTGGCCGCTTCGTCGCCGAGACGCTGATGCCGCTGATCCTCGAACTCGAGAAGGCCTACAACACCGCGAAGGCCGATCCGCAGTTCCAGGCCGAGCTGCGCGATCTGCTCGAGCACTATGCCGGCCATTTGCCGCTATGGCTCGCGCCGACGCAGGGCGTGGTCGCGACCATCACGTCGGATGGCGACGCTTATGCCGGCGAGGTGCTGGCGGCGGCGCGCAAGGCCGGGCTGCGCGTCAATGCAGACCTTCGCAACGAGAAGATCAACTACAAGGTCCGCGAGCATTCGCT
>CAZKZT010000037.1:15229-16257 GCA_964557265.1 uncultured Hyphomicrobium sp. | reverse complement strand
AGCAACAGCCTTCCAAGCTGATGACGAGGGTTCGATTCCCTTCACCCGCTCCAATGCCCCTCGCGATTCGTGCCCCGCGTCCATCGCGCTGAGCCATACACCCCTTTAGAATTACACAGATCAAAGTGGCAGCCGGCGCCACTATCGCCATGATTCAACCACGCGAATCGGACTACGATCGCAGCATGGCTGACTACAAATCCAAACTCACTGAAATGCTCGTGATCATCTATGAGATGGATGGTCATGACGGCGTCGAGGCTTATGCGCGCGAGAACCGCATTCCGCTCGCCGTCTGCCGGAAGATCATCGCTGACTACACCGTGGCGCGCGGGCTGAGAGCACTCGCTGGCGGTTGATGCACGCTTGGCGTCCGCGACCGCCTCAATTTGCCTTGATGCTCACCCCCGGCACGTTGATCTCAACCTTGGACTGCTGGCTCTCCCAGTAGAGATAACCAAGCACAACCACCGCCACAGCAAGCACGGCGATCACGAGCGATCTGGAATTCATTTCATCCCCCTTCCGATGTTCGGGCATCCGAAAGGTCATAACGCGTGAGGGCACGCACTGGTTCCCGGCGCTGAAAACGCTCAGTACGTCATGTAGCAGCCTTCGATCAAACTCTTGTCCGGATCGTCGCGGCGAACCTTGAGCGTGGAACTCCGCGCTGTCTCGAAGCGGTAGTCGCGGCACAGCGCCGTGGCCGTACTGCGCGACAGCGTGCCGAGGACGCGCGTCCCCTCCTTGAAATCGAAAACGATCGACACGCTCTTGGTCGGCGGACACAGGCAGACGCGGTACACCGCCCCCGTGATGGTGTTGTTGGGAATGATCTCGAGCAGAACCGTATCGTCCGCCCCTTCAGCAATGGCCCAGGGATAACACGGCGAGGCCGGGATCAGGCATGCCGCGCGCGACGGTGTCGATGGGACAACGGCCGCCATCGCGGCACCTGCGAGACAATATGCAATGGCTGACTTCCGCATCGGCATCGCTCGCCTCCAGGGTCACGTCCTAAACTATAC
>CAZKZT010000037.1:0-15219 GCA_964557265.1 uncultured Hyphomicrobium sp. | reverse complement strand
GACTATACTGACATGGCTGGGGGACAGTGCGTAGGGCAGACAGATTTCCGGCGTGCAGGTCTCGGGCCGAGCACCGGCCCATTCGGGCATCGCGGCCAGCAACCGGCCGAGATCCGGCTCCAGCACCAGCTGAGCCGCTTCCATCGGCGAAAACCAGGCCAACGTGCGCTCACGCTCCTCGCGCCAGTGCACCTGCTGTGCGCGCACCAGCAGCGGGAAGACCGCAACCTCGCAAACGACGCTGGAAGATCGAGGGAGCTGCTTGCGATAGCTGTAGGTGCCGATCGGCTCGATGGCGATCTCACCGAGCAAGCCGGCCTCCTCCACCGCCTCAAGCGCCGCCAACTCATGCGGGCGCAGATTGGCTTTCGGCCAGCCCTTGGGGATGACCCAGCGCTTCGTCTCCCGGCTGGTGATGAGGCAGATCCGCAGCTCGCCCGTGAGTTGCACATAGGGCAGGGCTGCGTACTGTCCGAGTTCGGCCACGTGCCAATGCTCCCGTTTCTTGGCGGGGATGTTAGACTTATGTTTCGCATGTGCAAGCATCAGCGCCATCCATCGCGCAGCGCCGACCATCTCTGTGGATATCGTACGACGATCTGACGTCGTGACGCCGCCGGGCGCGATCTTGCTGAATAACGATACGCTGAACGAATCTGGCACCATGGAGGCTGCCCATGAAACCCCGCATCTACCTCGCCGGGCCGACCGTCTTCCTCGCGGATGCGGACGACGCCGGCGCCCGGCTCGTCGCGCTCTGCGAGAAGCACGGCTGCGAAGGCCTCTTCCCGCTCGACTTCGCACTCGATGGCGACATGTCGGCACGCACGATCCAGGCCGCGTGTCTGCGTGAACTGCGGACCGCGGACGCCGTGGTCGCGGACCTCAGCCCCTTCCGCGGCCCTCACGCCGACGATGGAACAGCGTTCGAGCTCGGCTTCGCGCACGCGCTCGGGCTGCCGATCTGGGCGTACACGACCGATCCGCGCCCGCTCATCGAGCGCATTCCGGGCGCGCGCGCCGCAACGGGTCACGTCCGTGACACCGCCGGGCTTCTGATCGAGAATTTCGGCCGCGCGCACAATTCGATGCTGTCGGAGACGGTCATCGCACTCTCATCCTCGCCGGAGGAAAGCATCCGTCTTGCTGCGGCCGCACTCAAGCGTTGAGGACTGTGCGTGGCTGATACCGTGCGAGCCCTGGAACTGAAGCGCGGCAGCACAGCGGAAGCGGAGCTGCTGGAAGCCGCAGCAGCAACGCATGGCGCCTGGGTCTTACGCCGCATCGCCGCTGACCGTCACGACCCGCCACACGAGCGCGAGGTGCCAAGGAGAACGCCCTAGAAGGGGCGATCGAGCACGTAGCGGCGGTTGTTCGGCGGGATCGTCTCCGGTTTCAGCTCGCCCCCCGCCAGCAGCACGTTCCAGAACGTGTAGTCGGCCTGATGGACGATCATGCACTCGATACTGCGCAGCAGCAGCTCGCCTTCGCCGGAGTGCGCCATCGCGATATGCGCGATCTCCTCGGGCAGGCCGACCGTCAGGCAGATGTGCGCGCCATAGGCGGGATGGCGGATCGCGGGACGGCCGGTCTTTTTCTGCGCCGACCGCCAATGCTTGCGGCGCTCCGGATCGAACTCGAATGCTTTCCCGACATCGTGCAGCAGGCCGCCCGCGACCACCGCATCCATGTCGATCTCGAGTTCGGGATAGGCCGCCTGCATCTCCCGCGCGATGCCGATGGCGAGCCGCGTCACGCCGCGGAGATGGTCGGTCTGATCGCCGCGCTTGGCTTCGTTGGTGTCGGGATTACCGGCGGGCGGAATCTCGCGGATCGAGGTGAAGCTCGAATTCGCCAACGCATACGCCCATGCTTCGACAGCCTTGGTCTGCAGCGCGATATCCGCGATCTGGGCAAGCTCGGGCAGTTCTTCGCGCACCTGTTGACGCAATGCTTCCGAAATTTCGCGCGCGCCTGCCGGCTTTCTGGCCATCCCGTCTCTCCAACATGATTGTGATCGCTATTCAGCGTTCAATGAAACTACCGGAGCGGCCAATCAAGGTCCACCACCTGGAACTCTCCGGCAGTCGCACCCATTCAAGAGATGTCAGTGACGACAACCCCGACCATCGATTTGCGGAGAAGCAGCCATGAAGATCAATCGCAAAGGCAGCGCGAACTGGAGCGGCGGCCTCAAGGACGGCAAAGGATCCATCTCCACCGAGAGCGGCGCACTGAATGCCCACCCTTACGGGTTCGCGATGCGCTTCGAGGGCGTGAAGGGCACGAACCCCGAGGAGCTGATTGGCGCAGCGCATGCCGGCTGCTTCACGATGGCCCTCTCGAACATTCTCGGTCAGGCCAATCTGACGGCCACCAAAATGGACACCACCGCCACCGTAACTCTCGAGCAAACCAGCGGCGGCTTCGCGATCACTGCGATCCACCTCAAGCTCGATGCAACCGTGCCGGGCGCTAGCCAGGAGCAGTTTGCCGAACTCGCGAAGAAGGCGAAGGAGAACTGCCCCGTCTCGAAGCTCTTCAAGGCTGACATCACGCTCGACGCCAAACTCGCCTAGTGCCTGATCGCTCTCGATGGAAGCGCGCTTCCATCGAGAGCGTCAATCAGACTCCAAATCAAATACATAGAGCGCATTCGCGCGACCGCGCCGATTTCACCAAAAGCTGACGCGCTCCAGCGCCAAGCTTTCCGGCCTCAAAAATCATGCGCATTCAACCGGCGAGCCGCCCTGCAGCTCGCCCTTTCGGCGTTAACCGCCTTGTATGGCGCATCCACCCCAACTGGGGACCGCGTTCCGATTCTGATAGACAGTTGAGCAAGCCGATGGGATTTTGTGCGCGACATTGCCCGCAGCCTTCAATAAGCCTTCGTGTTGCAATGCAAAATCGCAGGAGATGACTTTGTCGGATAACGCATGGACGCGTCTCGGTCTGCATGACCGCGCGCGGCAAGAGACCTGATCGATGCTGCGGCGTGCCCTTGATGGTCTCTACCTCGCAGCCGGCTACCTCGCCGGTCTCTTTCTGATCGCGATCTTCCTACTGATGATGGCGCTGTCGCTCGGACGACAGGTCGGCATCAACGTACAGTCGGGTGACGACTTCACGGCCTGGTCCCTCGTGGCGATGTCGTTCCTCGCGCTTGCCCACACATTCAAATCCTCCGAGCTGATCCGAATGGGCCTGCTGATCGAGCGTCTCCACGGGCGGCCCCGCATCGTCATGGAGTTCGTCGCATTGGTCATCGGCACAGCGATTGTCGCTACGCTCACGTGGGCGGCCGTCACGATGACATACGATAGCTGGCTTCTGAATGACCTATCGAGCGGCGTGGTATCGGTTCCGCTCTGGATCCCGCAGCTCGGCTTTTCGGTCGGTACGACCATTCTTCTGATCGCTTTCATTGATGAGCTGTTCAACCTCGTCATGGGGGGGTATCCGCGCTACACGAAGCCGCCGCCAACGACCAAGGAAGAGATCGTAGAGCGTGCCGCATCGGGGAATCTGTAAAAATGCAGCTTGAGCTTGTGCAAGTCGCGGTCCTGCTGTTGACAGTTCTCGGCGTCGCGCTTCTTCTCGGCGTGTGGGTGGGCCTCGCGCTCGTTCTCAGCGGCATCTCCGCCATGTACTTTGTCGCCAATGTGCCGATGACGGCAGTCATGGCGACGACGATCTGGAGCGCGAGCGCGTCGTGGACACTCGCCGCACTGCCGCTCTTTGTCTGGATGGGCGAGATACTCTTCCGCACTCGGCTCTCCGAGGAGCTTTTCAGGGGGCTTACGCCTTGGGTCGGGCGACTGCCCGGCGGCCTCGTCCACGTCAACGTGCTGGCGTGCGGAATTTTCGGAATGGTGTCCGGTTCCTCGGCCGCCACCTGCGCGACGATCGGCAAGATTGCGCTGCCTCAGCTCACGAAGCGGGGCTATGATGAGAAGCTGGCGATCGGCTCACTCGCCGGCTCCGGCACACTCGGTCTGTTGATTCCCCCTTCGATCATCATGATCGTCTATGCGGTGCAAGCCGAGGTCTCACTTCTGCAGATGTTCCTCGCGGGCTTCCTGCCAGGCGCGGTGGTGATGCTGTTGTACTGCGGCTATATCGCCGTTTGGTCGCTTCTCAATCCATCGAAGCAGCCCCCGGCGGAACCCTGGATCGGCTTTTGGAACGCAGCCAAGGAATCCGCCAACCTCATCCCGACCCTGCTACTCATTCTTTTCGTTTTCGGGGCGCTGGTGTCGGGCTCAGCGACGGCCACGGAATGCGCTGCGTGGGGTGTCGGTGGTGCATTAGCCATCGCGTGGTTACAGGGCTCACTCACGTTGCAGTCGTTCTGGGCGAGCGTGATGGGAGCAACTCGCACGACCGCGATGATCATGCTGATCCTCGCCGGTGCGGCATTCATGTCGGCAGCGATGGCCTACACGCAGCTTCCGGCGGCCATTGCCGACTCTGTTGCCCGCCTGAATCTAAGCCCTGGCATGCTGATTGCCTGTCTGACGCTCTTCTACATCGTCCTTGGCATGTTCCTCGATGGCATATCGATGATCGTGCTGACCACGGCTATCGTACTTCCGCTCGTCCAGAAAGCAGGCTTCGATCTCATTTGGTTCGGCATTTTCGTCGTGCTCGTCGTCGAGATGGCTCAGGTATCTCCACCGGTAGGATTCAATCTGTTCGTGCTACAGTCGATGAGCGGTAAGGACAGTTGGACGGTCGCGCATGCAGCATTACCTTTCTTTCTGCTTCTCATCGTCGCCGTGGCGATCATCTATGCGTTCCCTCAGATTGCGCTATTTCTGCCGAGACTGGTCTTCCCAACCTGAGGCCCTTCCAGTCAACCGAAGAAGAGAACGGAGTATGTGATGACTATGACATTCAGGACAGCCCTGACGGCAGCAGCCGTTGTCGCAATGACAGCGACGACCGCATCCGCCCAGACGAAGTGGAATCTCCCGGCAGCCTATCCCGCAACGAACTACCATACCGAGAATCTCATCTGGTTCGCCGACGAGGTGAAAAAGGCGACAGGCGGCAAGCTTGACATCACAGTTCACCCCGGCGCGTCGCTGTTCAAGGCTCCGGAGATCAAGCGTGCGGTGGCAACCGGCCAGGCTCAGATCGGCGAAGTGCTGATCTCGATCCACGAGAACGAGGACTCGGTCTTCGGCCTCGACACCATCCCGTTCCTCGCGTCGAGCTATCCGGATGCGAAGAAGCTCTGGGATGCGCAGAAGGCTGCCATTGCCAAGAAGCTCGACAGCCAGGGTATCAAGCTGCTGTTCGCTGTGCCGTGGGGTCCGCAGGGCATCTACTCCAAGAAGGAGCTGAACACAGTCGCTGACATGAAGGGCCTGAAGTTCCGCGCCTATAACGTCGGCACCACGCGCATCGCAGAACTCGTCGGCGGCCAGCCGGTGACCGTGCAGGCAGCCGAGCTGCCGCAGGCACTCGCGACCGGCACCGTCAACGCCTTCATGACCTCGGGCTCGACCGGCTACGACAGCAAGGCCTGGGAAACCGTCAGCCACTTCTATGACGTGCAGGGCTGGATCCCGAAGAACGTGACCTTCGTCAACAAGGCGGCCTTCGCCGCTCTGCCGAAGGACCAGCAGGCTGCGATCGAGAAGATCGCTGTCGCGGCCGAAGAGCGCGGCTGGAAGATCGCGCCTGAGAAGGCCACCTGGTACAATGACCAGCTCGCCAAGCACGGCATCAAAGTGGCGGCTCCCAGCGCGGCGCTGAAGGATGGCCTGAAGAAGATCGGCGACCAGCTCACCGAAGACTGGCTCAAGAAGGCATCGGACGAAGGCAAGGGCGTCATCGCCACCTATCGCAAGTGAGAGACGGTCGGCATCAGCCGGCCTGTTACTCGATCTTCCGGCACAACAATCACGCGAGCCGCGACATCCGTCGCGGCTCGCGGCGTTTCAGGCCGCTCTCGCCCATTTCCAACGCTGTCTGAACGTCACTGGATGAATATCCATTAATCTGTTGACTTGATTGACAAAATTTAATGCACCCAAGGACTGGCACCAGCCCGCAGCGCCGCTACATCAAGTCGATTACCGCTGCTGGAGGGTCCCGCGCACATGGAAAGCATCCGCTCGGCCAACGACGAGACGATCACGCTCGGCGAAGCCAAGAAACTGGTCCAATGCATGGCGCACGAGCAGAGCTTCCTGTTCTTGTCCGCGCCCGGCGTCGGCAAGTCGGAGATGGTGACGCAAGCTGCCGCTGAAGCAGGCCTCCCGTGCCGCTCGCTGCTCGGCACCCAGATCGCACCCGAGGACGTGAGCGGCATTCCGCGCATCGTCGGCGAGCGTTCGGTGTTCTGCCCGCCGCGCATCCTGCTGCCCGAGACCCCCGAGCCCTTCTGCCTGTTCCTCGACGAGCTGCCGGCCTGCGCACCTGACGTGCAGAAGGCGTTCTACTCGCTGCTGCTGGAGCGCCGCCTGGGCGAGCACGCGCTGCCGGCTGGAACCTGGGTCGTCGCCGCCGGCAACCGCGCGCAGGACCGCGCCCTCGTCCGCGCGATGAGCTCGGCGCTGGTCAACCGCGTCACGATCCTGCATCTGCGCGTCGACGTCGCCGAATGGCAGGCCTGGGCCGCCAAGAACGGCGTGCGCGCCGACGTACGCAGCTTCATCGACCACATGCCGGACGCCTTGATGCGCCCGGTGCCCGCCGAGCCGGTGCCGTTCTCGACGCCGCGCGCCTGGGTGCATCTCTCGCGCTCACTCGACCTCGCGGAACGCGCCGGCATCCTCACGCGTGAGACGCGCCGCGCGCTCGCGTTCGGCCGGCTGTCGGCCGAGGACGCGGCCGTGTTCTGCGCGCTCGCCGAAGAGAAGATCGGCACCATGCGACCGATCGAGGACTACGTCGCGCATCCGGAGTTCCTCCCGAAAACCGATGCCGCCCGCTGGTTCGTGCTCAACTGCATCCGACAGCACATCCGCGACGGCAACCTCTCGCACCTCAAGCCGCGCACGGTGAACCGCTTCCTGCGCGCCCTTCAGCCCGAGCAACAGCTCACGGTCGTCAGCGATCTCGTCGACCAGTGGGGCGCACTCGGTGCGGATCCCGCACTGTTCGATCTCCTGAAGAAGGTCACCGCAATCTGATGGCCAACGCCGTTCCCTCCGATCGCGCGACGCTCGACCGCATCGCACGCGGCTTGCGGCTCGTCACGGCGCCGCTGCCGCATCTCGCCGGTCTGGCCGCCGCCGTGCGCGTCAGTATCGATGCGCGCGTGCCGACGATGGGCGTGTTCGCGTCCGGCCGGCTGGTGGTGAACCCCGCGTTCGCTGCCAAGCTGAAGGAGAACGAGTTGATCTTCGTGCTCGCGCACGAGCTGCTGCACCTGGCGCTGCGCACCCACGATCGCGCCAAGGGCAGCGGCCTGCTCGAGTTCAACTACGCGCACGACTACATCATCAACGACATCCTGCGCGTGGAGCTGGGCTTTACGAAAGTTCCCGCCGGCGGTCTCGACATGCCGGGCGCGCGCGAGAAATCGGCGGAGCAGATCGTGCTCGAGATGCGCCGCAACGCGGATCACATGTCGTCGAAGTCGCGCGTGTTCGATGGCGAGCAGGTCACGGTCCGCCGCGCCCTCGGCAACGGCAAAGGCCAGCCGGGCACGCAGGCGGACTCCAAGGACGCCGGCGACGTGCTCGACGACAAGACCGAGCGCGAGCTGTTCCCCGACGAGGCGGACGAGCAAGCGGAACGCGCCAAGGCTATGCGCGAGGCCGCCTCCAAAGCGCTCGCGCTCGCCAAGGCGATGGGCGCCATGAAAGGGCGCGGCGGCTCAGGCGGCGACGCCGAGCACCATGTCGTCAACGCGCTGCGTGGGCTCTACCGCACGCCGTGGGAGCTGGTCCTGCAGCGATGGATGGAATCCGTCGCGCCGGGTGAGCGCACCTTCACGCGCCCCTCGCGGCGCGGCGCCGACCACGGCGACATCGTCCTCCCAGGCCGCCGCCGCGAGTCCTGGATGCTCAACGTCGTCCTCGACACATCGGGCTCGATGACCGACGAGATCCCGCGCGTGCTCGGCGCCGTCGCCGATTTCTGTGACGCCGTCGCGGTCGACGAGATCCGTGTCGTGCAGTGCGACACCGCCGTGACATCCGACGAGATGCTGTCACCCGACCAACTCGCAGACTACCGGATCAGCGGCTTCGGCGGCAGCGATCTCACGCCTGCCATGCTCGCACTTGCCGATGATCCGCGCGTCACCGCGTGCCTCATCGTCACCGACGGCGACATCGCTTTCCCGCCGGAGGAAATGCCCTACGGCGTGCTGTGGGTGCTGCCCGAGAGCACGGGCGCGCGCTTCCGCCCCCCTTACGGACACGTGGTCACCATGCAGAGGGCTATTTAGCTATGAAAGCCGTCCAGGAACTCGTTGCCTACTTCGATCGCCGGGGCGCACTGTCGCGGCGGCAGCTGCGCAAACTGCTCGATCAGGGCTTTCTCGCGTCCGACGCGCCGCCGAATATGATCGATCTCTGCGACCAGATCGGCGCCAGCTATTATTTCCGCGTGCGCGGCCTCGACTCCGGTCCGCTGTGGGGCACCGACGTCTACACCGGCGACTCGCTGCTCGGCGTTGCCGTCGTCCACGCGGGTCTCGTGAAAATGAACGACAGCGCGATCGTCCGCGTCACAGTCGTGGCGCCGCCACAGCAGTTCCAGGGATCGACGCGTCACGGCATTACCAGCCACGACTTCGGTCGCTACGGCACGGCCTACAGGCTGTCCGCCATCTGACATCAGGCAGACGCAGCGGCGCATCCCGCTGCGTCCTCCTCTTGCTTGCGGCTACGGCGCGCGCGCTCGGTTCAATCGCGCGAGAACCGGGCACGGCCGCGCGGTCACGAGTCATCCCTGACAGGACAGGCAACAACCGCAGGGCGCGCCACGAACTGTGCGTGCCAATCGGCGAGGCGATTGCGCCCGTCGCGCCAGCCATCGTCGCCGAAGCGGAAGTCCAGATAGCCGAGGCCGGTCCCGATGGCGACATGGCCGATGTCGTATGGCCGGTCCGTGAGCTGCGCCACATCCGCTTCGAGCCGATCGAGCGTCGCAATCGTCTTGCGTTCATTCGAGTCGATGATCTCGGGAGAACGCTGCTCCGCGGGCTTCAGCCGCTCGATCAGCCGCATCATCGCGATGTCGAGCAAACCATCCCCCAGAGCCTGGTTGCGCAAGCTGAGAAAGCGCTCGCGCCCATGCGCAGGAAACAGCTTCGGCCCGGCATGTAGCGTGTCCAGGTACTCACAGATCACGCGGTTGTCGAACAGCGCCGTTCCATCGTCGAGGACCAGCGTCGGCAGCTTGTTCATCGGGTTGTCCGCGAACAGCTCATCGGCCGGCTTGAACGGCGAAACCACGGTGCGCACGCATTTGATCTGATCGGCAAGCCCCAGCTCGTGAGCTGCGATCAAGACCTTGCGAACATAGGGCGAGCGTGGTGACCAGTGCAGCAGCATGTGCGTTCCGCCTCCGAAGTTTCCTGCTTCCTTCACTCACGCCGACACGGCATTCGTAAATCTCACGAGCGCGTCGGCGATGATCTCGGGCGTCTGCGTCGCCATGAAGTGACCGCTCTCGATCGCGCGAAATGTCGATCCGGTCGCCGTCGCCGCCAGCGGTTCGATCATGGATGGGGGGCGCAACGGATCGTGATGCCCCGCGAGAAAGAGCGATGGAACAGCGAGTCCGGCAACCTCATCGCTCAGATCGTAGCCCGCCAGCATCCGGTATGTCGCCGCATAGCTCGATGGGTCGTTGGCCAGCCATCGCGCGCGGAACCGCTCAAAGCGTCCCCGGTCGGCGCGCAGCACCTCCGGATACGATCGCGGCAGCTCGGCATCGGCGGCAAACAGCATCCCGTTCCGCTCGACATTGTCGGCGTGATCCAGCACCTGCTGCTGGCGTTCTGCCGGAATACCTGTCGCCGGACCGAGCGCCACGAGGCCGCGGACACGCTGCGTATGCCGCGCGGCACAATGAATCGCGATCGCACCACCGACCGCGCCGCCGGCGACAACCACGCGCTCCGTTATCCCGCAATGATCGAGCAACGCCGCCGCGTCGTCCGCCATTTGATCGATGTCACCAATGCCACGGATCTTGGTCGACTGGCCCGCCCCGCGGAAATCGAACCTCAGGATGGTTCGATCGTCGCCGAGCAAAGGCAGAACAAGATCCCAGCTCTCGAGCGTGCCGCCCATCTCGTGGATGAGCAACAGTGGCGTACCTCTGCCGCGGCGAAAATCGTAGCGCAATCCCGCGCCGTTGAGTTCAACCCAGTCCAAGTGGCACTCCGATCGTTGAAACAGCGAGGCGCCGGCAACGCCCGGATCAATCGAGCGCGCGGCCGTGGATGTCTATGCGCGCCGGGCGGCCGACGAAACCATCCTTCAGCGGCGCGAAGTAGTAGAAAGTCAGGTGTCGTGACTTAAACTTCCACCGCCCATCGAGCCGCACCAGACGATCATCGTAGTGACCCGCCGAGACATACGACACGCCCTTCTTGACGGAGAGGTACTCCATCGAGATCCGGCCGCTCGCCTGATCGCCGTCGATGTGAACGGTCCCGTTCGTGCAGAAATGCCAGAAGCCCTCACCAAGCGACGGCACCGTTTTGCCGAAGAAGGTCAGCAACTCATCTCGGCCATTGGCTTGCGCGAGCCCCTTGAACATGCCGTCCGGGGTGAAGAGATCGACGAATTCAGGCCAGCGCCTCTCATCCAGAAGATGGCAATAGTCGGCACGCAGCTGCTCGATCTCGGCGCGATCTTCCAATCGCTTGAGGCGCTCCTCGACGGCATCAGGCGTTGAACTCATACGGCGCTCCTCGTCCCTCGTCTTGACCCATGTCCTTATAGTGGACATTAGTTCGATAAATGAAACGCGAGACACAGCGAACTGTCAAGCTTGCGGCATCCGGCCAGCCATGCACCCGCGCTCGCCTGTCCATAGGATGGACACTTCGAAGATTTTCGTGATAGGCGGTGAAGAGAACAGCAATTGGATTGTATGCATGGTCAAGCCCACGAAGCAGAGCGATCGCGATCCGTCGGAATTCGTGACCGCGGTCGAGCGTGGTCTCAATGTTCTTGGCGCATTCGGCGGTGGGCCTACGCGCATGACCCTGACCGAGGTCGCGGGCGCCACGGACCTCACAAGAGGCACGGCGCGCCGCTTCCTCCTGACGCTGCATACGCTCGGCTACGTCGAAAGCGACGGCAAATACTTCTGGCTGACGCCGAAAGTCCTCCGGTTCTCCAGCGCCTATCTTGCTTCTACAGGCATCGCCGAAGCGGGCCGGCCGGCGATCCGCGCGCTCAGTGAGAAACTCGGCGAGTCCTCCTCCATCGCCGTCCTCGACGGCTATGACGTCGTTTACGTGGCTCGCGTGGAAACGCGCCGCATCTTCTCTTCCGGCCTCGATGTCGGATCGAGACTACCCGCCTACTGCTCCTCGCTCGGCCGTGTCCTGCTCGCCGGATTGACCGATCGCCAGTTCGAGGACTGGCTGACCGGAGCCCAGTTCGAAGCGCGGACACCTCGTACGATCTCCGATCGCAAATCCCTGCGCAGCAAGATCAAGGATGTCCGCAAGCAGCAATATGCGCTGATTGACGGGGAAATCGAGATCGGTATCCGCTCGATGGCCGTCCCCGTGCGCGCTTCGAGCGGCCGCACGATCGCGGCCTTGAACGTGGGCACCAGCGCCGCTCGCGTACCGCTCGATCAGATGAAGAAAGTCTTCCTGCCCGAACTCCGGCGCGCGGCTGACGCCATCGAACGCAGCATCCAATCATGGGCCCTGCATCAATTCGGCTGAGCGGCGCCGCCCATCAAACGGCCTTCCTCGCAGCTTCATCGATGATCGGGATCTCCTCCACGATGAACGTCCGGATCCCTCCGATGAACAGCGCGCCGTCCGCGAGCAGACGCTTCATGCGCTCGTCCCGGTGAACGTCCTCCATCGCCTCGATACTGTCGAACCAGAGCTCCGCGATGCCGTCAACATCCACCGGCAAATCCGGAATATCCGGACGCGACCTCTCGGACACGATATGAGATTGGATGTAGCGGCGCAGCCCCGGTATCCCCTGAGCGAGAGGCCCGTGCGTTTCGCGCCAATGACGAATGAATTCAGCACGCGAAAGCTCCGGACGGCGCTGCAGCAAAGCAATCATCTTGATCACGATTGATCCTCCCAGATCGAGCTCATTCCGAATGTCCATTGATTGGACTCTGGTCCATTATAGGATGTATCCTTCGAACGCGGTCAAGACTTGGGCGAGACCCTCCCCAGCGCGAAGAACCACAATTCATGCACCCCATCCGCAGAGTTGAAGCTTGACAGCGGACAGGCAAGGCGATCTTATGTTGGACAGATGTCCATACAATGGACTTATAATAAACTGAAGCGGCTGCACATGAAGAGCAGCTGCTGAACCGGGAGGAGAAGCCGATGCGTCTCAAGAGCCTCAGTCTTATTGCGGCGGGCGTTCTGCTCGCGACCAGTCCGGCGATGGCGGCCGAAAAGCCGAAGGACCCGCCGGTCTTCAATATCGGCGCGATCCTGGCGATGACGGGCTCGGCCCCGTTCTACGGCGAGGTGATGTCGCAGGGCATCAAGCTTGCGGTCGACGAGATCAATGCCGCGGGCGGCGTCGACGGCATCAAGCTCCAGGTCTTCATTGACGACCACAAGAGCGGCCGCGCGAAGGAAGGCGTGGATGCGATGCAGCGCCTGCTCAGCTTGCACAATACGCAGGCCGTGTTCTCGTCGTTCTCGGCGCCGACGCTCGCGATCGCGCCGATCGCCGATCGAGAGAAGATCTTCATCATCAACGGCGGTGGCGTCGCGGCGAACCTGATCAAGGCGTCGAAGTATATGGTGCACAATCGCTCGCTGTCGTCGGCGCTCGCCGCAGCAGCCGGCGAGCTTGCCAAGGAGCGCGGTTACAAGCGCATGGCGGTGCTGCACTGGAAAGACGCGGCCGGCGACAGCGTCCACGAAATTCTGAAGACGGTATTCGCCGGCGATGGCCGCAGCATCGTCGCCGCCGAATCCGTCATCCAGGGCGCTCCCAACATCGACACCCAGGTTGCGAAGATCCGCGCTTCGCGGCCGGACGTCGTCGCACTGGGCGTGTTCAAGCCGGAGGTCGGCCTCGCTCTCAAGCGTCTGCGTGAGCTCGGCGTGACCGTTCCGATCATCGGCATCGAGTGGACACCCGATGACGACAAGCTCGCGGGCAAGCATGCCACCGGCTATGAATTCATGCTCGAAGAGTTCCGTCCGACGGACAAGAACCCGTGGTCGCAGAAGTTCGCCGCAGCCTACAAGGCGGCGTATAAGAAAGACCCGGACATGTACGCGAGCAACTACTACGAAGGGACATATGTCATCGCCGAACTGATCCGGCGCGCGCGCGCCAAAGGCGGCGACTACTGGAACGGCGAGGCGCTGCACAACGCACTGCTGGAGAATCCCACCTTCAAGAGCGTGTACGGCCCGACCATGACCTTCGATCCAGCGACCGGCCTCGCCACCAAGCCGATCGGCCTGTTCAAGGTCGACGAGAACGGCAAGGCCCAGTTCGTCAGCTACATCAGCCTGTCCAAGAAGTAAGGCACACGCGCCTCCAGCCACGTCACACCGGGGAAGGCCGCATCCCGAGACAGGATGCCGGCCTGCCCCACTTTTAGCTGCGACTTCTCCGGAACCCGCCGAACATGGAACTGGTCCTACTCCTGCTTGTGCAGGGCATAGCCAACGGCGCCCACTACGCGCTGCTCGGCTTGGCGTTCGGTCTCATATTTGCCACGACCAACATCGTCCATTTCGCGTTTGGCGCGGTTTTCACGTGCTCAGCCTACGCCATGTGGGCGGGCGCCAGCCTGCTCGGATTGCCGCTCCCCCTTGCCGGGTTGTTTGCGATTGCCGTCGGCGGCCTGATCGGGGCGGCAACGTACATTCTTCTCTACCGGCCGTTCGAGCGCAAGAGTGCGCCGATCTTCGTCGTCATGATTGCGTCCCTCGGCCTCGGGATCCTGCTCGAGAACCTGATCGGCATTCTCGTCGGCAGCGACACCAAGGTGCTCCCGAACATCGACAACCCGACCTTCATCATGGAGGTTGGCGGCAACATGATCTTCATCAGCGGATTGCAGATCGCGCAGGTGGCATCGCTCATCGTGGTGAGCCTTCTGCTCTACCTTCTTCTGCGCATGACGAGCTACGGCAAGGCCATCCTCGCCATGACCGACAACGCGCAGATGGCGCGCATCATCGGCATCGATACGGTCAAGGTTTCGATTCTCGTGTTCGCGATCGGATCCGCCATCGCCGCGATCCCGGCCGCGATCATCCTCGCCAAGGACGGCGCGACGACATTCATGGGCTTCAATGCGGTGTTCATCGCGTTCGTCGCGGTGATTGTCGGCGGTGTCGGTTCGCTGCCCGGCGCCGTCCTCGGCGGCCTGCTGGTCGGCCTCGTCGAGAGCATCGGTATGTACGCGATCCCGACCGAGTGGCAGTCGACCATCTCGTTCGTCGTGCTCTTCCTCGTGTTGATCTTCAGGCCCACCGGGCTCTTCAGGGGCGTGTAGGTCGATCATGGATTACATTACGCACATCCTGGTGATGATGAGCATCTTCATCATCCTCGCGTCGTCCTTCAATCTGCTGATCGGCTACGCGGGCCTGTTCGCGCTGGCTCACGCCGGGTTCTTCGCGATCGGCGCCTATACGACTGCGATCCTGAGCACACGCTACGGCCTGCCGTTCCCCATCCCGCTCCTGATCGGCGCCGTGCTCACAGCCGCGGTGGGCGCGCTGATTGCGCTGCCTGCCTTGCGAACTTCCGGGCACTATCTCGTCATCATTACGCTCGCGTTCCAGGTCATCCTTCTGGCGTTCCTGCACAACGTGAAATCGCTGACGGGCGGCGCCGACGGCATTACCGGCATCGGACGCGTTTCGTTATTCGGCTATGAGCTCGCGACTGCGGCGCAGTTCCTGCCGCTTGCGATCGCGATGGCGGCATTGTGCTTCTGGATCTGCTGGCGGGTCGCAAGCTCGCCTTTCGGGCGCGCCCTCCGCGCGATGCGTGAGAACGAGGCTGCGGTCGAATCCGTCGGCAAGAACATCCTCTACATGAA
>CAZKZT010000036.1:0-16331 GCA_964557265.1 uncultured Hyphomicrobium sp. | reverse complement strand
AGAGCCATCGTTCGAAATCAGATGGTGCCTTCGCCACAAGCGGACAGTTCAAAAACACTACGGACACCGGTGTGCGGTGGAAATCGCGTCGCGTCTTTGTCGAACGCGCTATGCGATCTATCACAGGGCGGCTCGCCTCGGGATCACGTCACCTCGACCGGCGTTCTGGATTTACGCTGATCTCGTCATCGTCCTATCATCACAGTTGGCGCCGCGAGATTTGCGGCTAGCCTCGAGACGGACAGCCCACGCCATACGAAGTAAGAAGTAAAAATTGAAGCAGCTCTGGCAAGCGGGCCATCTAGCTGACTTTCTCCGATCAAGACCTAATGTCCCGAAGATGGGACTTGCTCGATTTTGTGATCGTATTCCCCCAGGACCGCAAACGGATTGAAGTCGACTATCTCGTTCCGGTCGGGAAAAAAGCGCCGGAGCGCAGATCAGACGTGAAATAGAGCGCGAACGCCACAAGGCTGCAGCGAAGAAGCGGAAATCCCAACTCCCGAGCTAGCCAGTTCTGCTTGCCGCTTCGCTTCAAGCGGCCGGGGGCAGCAATGAGCGTGCAATCCGGACCAGTGATCCCATATCGCCCAAGGCGCTAACCACGACGATGCCGCCTCTTTCCGCGACCTGCCAAATGAAGTGGCAGGTGTACAGGACTGGATGGGTTGACCAATTTCAAATTGAGAGGGAACATAGCGTGATCGTGACTGCGTCGTATAATCTGCGAGAGTTCGGCAATGAGCGACATTGATCTCAACTTTCGTCAATTGCGCGACTTCCTTGCCGTGGCTGAAGAGCTTTCGTTCCGCAAGGCCGCGGAGCGGCTCAACCTGTCACAGCCACCGCTGACGCGAAGCGTCCAGGCACTGGAGCGCAGCCTTGGCTTGAAACTGTTTGACCGCACGACTCGCCGCGTAACATTGACGCGCGCCGGGGAAAGCTTCATGTCAGACGCTCGCCGCATCCTCCAGCAGGTGATGCAGGCTCGACAGAAGGCCTGCGCCGTCGCCCAGCCGACTCGTCCCCTCTATCTCGGCTTTCTTGAACCTGCCGGATCCTTCATTCTGCCGCAGCTACTCGCCAGCTGGCACTGTGCGATGCCGGAAATTGAGGTGCGTTTGGTTCAAAGCCATCCGACTGGCCAGCAGGAGGCGCTCCGTGATGGCAGCCTGGACCTCGCGCTGATCCGGCCGCCTATCAATCTGACCGGGCTTTCCTCACATCAGATTGGCGTCGACGATATGGTCATAGCGATGTCCGCCGCGCGTAGGCCGAAGGACGGCGCGATCTCCATGACCGAACTGGCCACTCGCCCTTTCGTCGCGTATCTGCGCGAATACAACGTCGGCTACAATCAGATACTCCAACGATCCTGTGCCAAGGCCGGTTTCAAGCCGCACATCATCCATCAAGTGACAAACACCACGCTGCTCATGGGGTTGGTGGCGGCGGATGTCGGCGTAGCGCTTGTTTCAGGACATCTTGCAAAAAGCCCGCGTCCCGGCGTCGCCTTCGTGCCCTTTCGCTCGAATGCGCCGCGCGGCCGCCTGGAAGTCGCATGGCGGAAAAACGATCCCAATCCCGTAACGCAGGCGATGCTGCAGCATGTTATCGCAGCAGCCGATCAGATGCAGGCCCTACGCAAAAAGACGTCCGGCGAAGGACGGCTTACCAATTAGGCTTCTTGACCGGCCGCTGCGCCTCGGCGCTAGAGCCTGATCGGTCGAGATGGAAGCGCTTGAGCTTCCATCGAGAGCGTGAATCAGACTCTCAATCAAAGACTTAGAGCGCGCCTGCTCGGCGGCGGTGATGCCGCAAAAGGCTGACGCGCTCTAGCGTTTCAAGTCGGTTGGGAGCGTACGGCTGGAAAGCCTGACGCGCGCTCACTCGATCATCGCTTAGCTCGCCGGTGCATCGCCAATTCCGCCTGCGATGAGTTCCGCGATACGCGCCGCGATGGTTTCAGCCTGCCCGGCGCGCAGGCACGTGAGGTTAATCCGCAGGAGACCCGTTGCAGCGTCGCCTCCATCCAATTCGATGCGCGGCTCACCATCCCGCAAGGCGCGAAGAAGCGCCGAAGCACGCGGCGTTCGCACTTGCACGTTCTGAAGACCCGGTCGGTAACCGTTGGGAACGAGTGCCACTTCGAGGCCGGGCAATTCTGCAAGGGCGTCGCGCAACAGCTCGCCATCCGATTGGCACAGCCGGGACCTCTCCTCGACCGCTCCCGCCGCAGTGGCGCGGCGTAGCGCGACGAGCAATCCGACCACTTGCTCCTTTCCCACTTTGCAGGATCGACCGATGCCATGCTGTGGAAGACCCGGCAGCGCCTTCACGTCTACTAAATTGGAACCGATCCGGAAATCCGCGAAGGGAATATCCATGTCCAGCGTCTGGAGAACCGCCGAACCGATGAGATCACGTCGCCCGTAGAGCAGGCCCGAAGCCTGCGGACCACCTATGAATTTTCCACCACTGACAACCACCAGATCAGCGCCTTGAGCGATGAAATGGCGGAGGTTTGACATCGGCGGCAGCTGGCCCGCAGCATCTACGATGAGCGACAATCCCCGTCGGCGCGCCACATCCGCGAGAGCGGCGACATCCTGCAGCGCACCCGCGTGTGCGACGTAGAGCATCGCACATGACCGATCCGTCACTGCGGCCTCGTAGTGCCAAGTCTCGGCGTCCCGGACGCCGGTTCCATTCACGCGATCCGGCAAGCCGACTTCGATCAACCGAGCGCCGGCTGCCCGCAGTGCGTGGTCATATCCATTCCGATGGCTGCGCGCGACGATGATCTCGTTGCGCATGCCCTGCGTATCGGGAAGCCGATCCATTTTCGCTGGATCGAGTCCGGCAAGGCAAGCGGCCGCCGCGAGCTGCAGTCCAGCGGCGGCGCCCGATGTCACAATGCCCGCCTCTGCCCCCGTCAATTCAGCGATGATCTCGCTCGCCCTGCTCTGTAGCAGCGCCATGTCTACGCAATGCGTAGCTGCCTCGGACATTGCAGCGCGCACTTCTTCCGAGAGCGGTGAACCGCTGAGACGCGTCGCAGTACCACGCGCATTGATCAGCGTCGGTACGCCCAATCGGTCGTAGATATTGGTCATCTCGATCACTCCGCAGCCGCTGCGCCAGCGGCGATACCGTAGACGCTCTGCGCGCGCTCGTTGCTGATTTTACCCTGCCGCACATCTTCCAAAACTGCCGCACGATTGCGCTGGCGCGCATTGCCATAGCCGCCAGAGCCAGGCATCTCGACGCGAAGCGTTTCTCCGGCGGTCATGCTGCCAACGAACTTGGTAGGCATCGGCTTCTCGATGGCGGTGCCTGCGTTGTGCAGAATGCGCTGGCCCCTTCCAGGCTCGCCACCGAACAAACCCCAAGGCGGATTGACCGCGCGATCGGACCGTACCTGAACCGTCGCCTCGCCATCGAGCAATTGGTAAGAGCGGACCACACCAAGCGATCCCCGGAACTCTCCCGCACCCTCGCTGTCGGGAAGCAGAGCGTATTCGCTGAGCAGCACAGGCCCATCAGCTTCGATTAATTCAACTGGCGTGTTGCCGAGATTGGCGACGGGCGACGTGCCACCATCCAGCGCGTCCTCGAACGGCCAGCCGCCAATTCCGGTCGAGTTGTGGAACTCGAGGATCAAGAAGCGATGACGCGGGTTTGTCTCGGTCGCCTGGAATCCGCTGATGGAGATCGCGAACTCCGCGCCACCAGCGCAAGCTGGCAGACGGTCAGGCATCCATTTTGCCATGGCGCCAAGAAGCGCGTGGCGGATGCGGTATCCTGCAGCACCACGGGCACCGAACGCAGCTGGGAAGACCGGATTCACGAAGCATCCCTCCGGCGCCGTAACCTCGACGGCGCGACAGAATCCAGAGTTGCCTGGGATGCCCGGGTCGAGCACCGTGCGAAGCACGCCCCAGGTGCTCGAAACCGTGGCAGCAAAGTTCGGATTCAGCGCACCACCCGATTGCGGCGATGTACCCGCAAAATCTACGGTGATGCTGTCTCCCGATTTGATCAGTCGCACTTTAATCCGCACTGGGCCGACACCGCAGCCGTTGTCATCCATGAAATCTTCGAATTCGACATCAGCATCTGGCAGCGCCGCGATGCTGCTGCGTGTCATTGCCTCGCCGTAGTCGAGGAGTGCATCCATCTGGTACTGCAGCCGCGCCGCGCCATAGCGACCGAGCAAAGCGTGAAACTCAGCTTCTGCTGTGTTTACAGCCGAGACCTGTGCGCGCAGATCAGCAAGAACGAGATCCGGCACCCTCACCTGCTTCTCAAACAGCAGCATGAAGGTTTCATTGAGCTTCCCTGCATCGTACAGCCTGAGCGGCGGGATGCGGAAACCTTCCTGGAAAATCTCGTTGCTGTCGGTCGCGTTGCCGCCGGGGACGCGTCCGCCCATGTCGGTGAAATGCAGGATCACGCAGACGAAGGCGAGCAGCTTTCCTTCGACAAACACCGGCTTGAACATGAAGATGTCATTGAGGTGGCTGGCACCTTCATAAGGATCGTTATTGATGAAGATGTCGCCTTGCCGGATATTCTCGATGCCGTAGCGATCGAGCACAGCACGAAGGGCAGGCATCATCGCCCCGAGATGCAAGGGCAATGACACGCCCTGGGCGATCAACCGCGCCTCGGCATCAAGGATGCCGGCCGAGAAGTCCATATTCTCTTTGACAACGTTCGACCGCGCGGTGCGGACGATACTGACCATCATGTTGTTTGCAATCGTAACCAACGCGTTGTCGATCAGCTCACGCTGAATGGGATCAGGGCTCATCATGGCAGCATTTCCAGAACGATGTTGTCGTGCACGTCCAATCGCGCAGTCCAGCCGGGCGGCACGAGAGTGGTCGCGTCGTATTCTTCGATGATGAGCGGCCCCTCATGGGCGATCTCACCCAACGCGGCCGGAGCAATCACCGGGGTTTCTACCCATCCCGCCTTATTGAACCAGACGGACCGGTGCGTTTCCGTTCCGGGGTCACCGCGGCGACTACCGCCAGGCAGAGACACTTGGTTCGCATCTCGAGCACTCACCAGAACGGAGCAGATGCGCACGCTCTCCTTTTCCGAGCGATAGCCAAAGACACGCTCGTGCTCGGCATGAAACTGCGCGGCAATCTCGGCGGCGTCTGGCCGCTCGACAAGAGCGGACGATAGCTTGAGCGGAATTGTGCCGACCTGCCCCCCGTACTGAAGGTTCAGAACCACGGAGAACTCATGCTCTTCTTCCTCGCCGTGCCCCTCTCGCGTCAATCGGCTGCCAAGCTCTGTCATCGAGCCGCGGGCTAACGCCGCCATGGCGACGACGTTATTTTGCGTCAAGGCGCGGTAGAAGGGCAGCACCTTCTGGTGCTCGACGCGTGCTGCAATCATCCCAAGCGCGCTGAACAATCCAGCCACGGGCGGTACTACGACGCGGGAGATCCCCATCTCAACAGCGATACCCGGCCCATGCAGAGGACCGTTGCCACCAATAGCGAACATCGTGAAATCCGCCGGGTCGCGTCCGCGCTCCGAGCTGACGCTGCGCAGCACGCGCATCACGCCTGCATTGGCGATCCTGTGAATGCCATGCGCGACGGCAACGGGTTCGAGACCCATCTTTTCCGCCATGCCTTCGATCGCACGGGCGGCCGCCTCCCGGCTGACTGGGACCGAGCCCCCTGCAAGTCCCGCCTCAGACAGATAGCCGAGATAAAGGTTGGCATCCGTCACCGTTGGCTCCGTGCCACCGAGACCATAACAGGCAGGACCCGGCACCGCGCCCGCACTCTGCGGTCCCACTTTCAATCCACCAGCACGGTCCAGCCACGCGAGCGAACCGCCGCCGGCACCGATTTCGGCGAGGTCGATTGTGGGCACCTGCACCGGATATCCGCCGCCCTTCAATAAGCGCGAAGCCGATTGCATGCTGCCGACCTCGATCTCCGGCGCCAGCGAATAGGAGCCGTTGTCGATCAGGGCCGCCTTGGCAGTAGTGCCGCCAATGTCGAGCACGATGACGTCTCTGTAACCAGATCGGCCACCAATCGCGCCAGCACCAACGACGCCTGCCGCAGGGCCCGATTCGATCGCGAACACCGGCCGGCTGCAAATCTCCGCCGCTGGCAGCAGCCCACCAGAAGACTGCATGACCATCACCGGCGCCGCCACACTCATCGCCGATAGCCGCTGCTCAAGTCGGCCGAGATAGTCCTCCATGCGCGGGCGCAAGCAGGCATTCACGACCACGGTAGAGCTGCGCTCGTACTCCTGCATCTGAGGCATGATTTCGATCGATGCGCTGACCGATATGCCTGCAAGCCGCTCTCTCAACAGTGCGGCCAGGCGCTGTTCATGGATCGGGTTCGCATACGAATGCAGCAGGCAGACCGCGACAGCCTCGACATCAGCCTCACGGATCGCCGTGACGATATCGTCGATCTCCTGTTCAACCATAGGAACCAGCACGTCGCCGTTGGCTCGCACGCGCTCCGTAATCTCCAAGCGGAGGCGACGTTCGACGAGCGGCGTCGGCTTGCGGAATGCGAGATCGTACATGCGTGGTGCCCGGAAGCGGGCGAGTTCCAGCACATCGCGAAAGCCGCGCGTGGTAACAAGGGCAACGCGCGCGCCCTTTCCCTCGATGATCGTATTGGTTCCGACGGTTGTTCCGTGGGAAAAGCTCGTCACATCGTCCGCGCGGACGCCAAGTTCGTCCAGCGCCGCACGAAGCGCTTGCTCAATGCCCAGGCTGTAGTCATGCGGCGTTGAGAGCACTTTGCGCGCGAGCAGCGTTCCATCATCGCCAAGCAGGACGAGGTCGGTGAAAGTGCCGCCAATATCCGCGGCCACTCTGTAACGGGGCGTTGGCGATGTCGTTTGTCCAGCCTTCTCGCTGGATGCTATGCGCGTCATACCGTGACATTCCTCAAGGTAGGCTGGCGAGGCATTGGAATCGCCTCAATAAGCTGGCGGGTGTAGGGGTGTTGCGGTGCTGAGAAGATTTCCAGTGAATCGCCCGCTTCAACGATCTGGCCGGCACGCAGCACAATCATGCGCTGACACATCATGCGCACAACGTTGAGATCATGGCTTACGAAGAGGTACGCCATGCCGCTCTCGTACTGGAGCTTGCGCAGCAGGTTCAGAACCACCGCTTGCACCGAGACGTCGAGGGCAGCAGTGGGCTCATCCAGAACAAGGATGCGCGGTTCGACCGCGATGGCACGCGCGATACCGACACGCGCCTTCTGTCCGCCGGATAGCTGATGCGGCAGTCGCGTCAACAGCGATGCCTCCAACCCGACACGGGCGGCGACGTCGATGATGCGTGTGTTCAGTTCCTCGGTCGACATCTTCGGCAACAGGCGCAGCATCGGATCTGCGATGCTTTGGGCCGCTGTGAAGCGCGGGTTCAGACTGTCGGTAGGATCCTGATGGACGAGCTGGATGTCACGCCTCAACGGCTCTCGATAGAACCGCCGAGCCGGAACGGCACCGATCTCCTGATCGGCCAACCGGATACTGCCACCGTCGATGTCCAACAGTCGGGACACCAAGCGAGAGATCGTGCTTTTGCCGGAACCTGACTCTCCGACGAGCCCAACGCTTTCGCCCGCCCCGACACTGAAGCTGACATTCTCGACCACCGCACGACCACCAAAGCGCTTCAGCAAATCTTTTGCGTGCAGCAACTCACCGCCGACTTGCGCCGTCGGCTCTGCGAGAGGTGGTGGAGGCTCCGGAAGCAGATCCTCGACGCGACTGGTCGGCGTTGGCGTTGCGGCGACGAGACGGCGCGCGTAGGGGTGGCGCGGCGTGTCCAACAAATCCGATGCGGCGCCAGCCTCGACGACCTTGCCACGCTCCATGACGGTCAAGCGCTGGCAATACATCGCTGCCAGGCCAAGATCATGGGTGATCAGAATCATGGCCATGCCGCGCGTGCGCACAAGGCCCGCCAACAGATCCATCACAACCTTCTGCGTCGTCACGTCGAGCCCGGTTGTCGGTTCGTCGGCGATCAGTAGTGTCGGCTCGCAGGCAATCGCGATCGCGATCATCACGCGCTGGCACATTCCCCCCGACAGCTCATGGGGATAAGCGTCCATGAGCCGCTCCGGCTCGCGCAGATGCACATCATTGAGCAGCTGCAGAGCCTGGGCTTTCGCGGCGGAGGGAGAGAGTTCCCGATGAGCGCGCAGGGCATCCGCGATCTGCTGGCCGATCGGGAGGATCGGGTTCAGAGCCGCACGCGGATTCTGGAAGATCATCGAGATCGATGCGCCGCGGATGCGACGCAGCACACGCTCTGGCGCACCAAGCAGCTCCTCGCCGCGAAAGCGTATGCTGCCGCCGTGGACACGCGCTGTCGGATCCAGCAATCCCAACGTTGCCAGCGCCGTCACGGATTTTCCCGATCCGCTCTCCCCAACAACGCCGAGGATCTCACCATCCTTCAGCGAGAGATCGACACCGTCGAGAGCGCGAGCCGCACCATGGCGCGTCGAGAAATCGACGATGAGGCCGGCGACATCCAGTAGCGGCATGGTCATTGCCGCCTCCTTGGATCCAGAATATCGCGCAGCCCATCACCAAGAAGATTGAAGCACAGGACCGCCAGCATCATTGCGAGCCCGGGGAAAACTATGAGCCACCAGTGACCACTGGAGACGTAGCGCGCCCCCTCGGCGACCATGATCCCCCACTCAGGTGTCGGCGGCCGGATGCCCAAGCCGATGAATGACAGACCTGCTGCGTTGAGGATCGCCCAGCCGAGATTCAGCGAAATCTGCACCGCCATCGCAGGCAGAATGTTCGGGATGATGAAGCGAAGAACGATCCGCGCATCACTGTTGCCACCGGCACGTGCCGCCTCGACCCAGCCGGCATCTCGTCGAACGTTCACCTCAGCGCGCGAGAACCGGATGTAGAAGGGCAGGTTGATGATCGCAGTCGCGTAGATGACGTTCTCCACGCTGTTGCCAAACGCCGCCACCAGTGCCATCGCAACGACGAAGAGCGGAAACGCCATGAGCATGTCGACGACCCGGCCGACCCAGCGATCCAGGCTGCCACCGACATAGCCACAGGCGCCGCCGATGAGCGTGCCGATCAGACAGGAGAGCGCCACAGCAAGAAAGGCGATACCGAGATCCAGCCGCGTCGCAGCAACAAGGCGGCTGAAGACATCCCGACCGAGCTGGTCCGTACCTGCCCAATGTGTGGCACTGGGCGGCTTCAACGCTTCAGCGACATTCGGCAACAGAGGATCATGCGGTGCAAGGCCCGGAAACGCGGCCAACACCAGCAGGAGCCCAACGCCGCCCGCCGCAAAAGCGGTCAGGAGGTTGCCGCGTAGTACATAGGCCGCGTGGCCGAGCAGCGCGCTCATTGAACTGAGACCCGTGGATCGGCGATGCCGTAGAGAATGTCTACGATCAGGTTCACCAGAACGAAGGCAAAGGCCATCATCAGCACGAAGCCCTGAACCGGCGCGTAGTCCGAAGACAGCAGCGCATCGAGCGCGTAGGAAGCGACACCGGGCCAGGAGAAAACCTTCTCCACCAGCACATTCGCGCCAAGCATCGATGAGAAGATGATGCCGATCGTCGTCAAAACCGGCAGCAGTGCGTTACGGAATGCGTAGCGAAAGGCGATCTGCCGCGATGGCAGACCTATCGCACGCGCCGTCCGGATAAAGTCGGCACTCATGACTGCCAGCATCGAAGCACGCGTCATCCGCGCCAGCGGCGCTTGCACGAACAGCGCCATCGAGATTGCGGGGAGGATCAACTGCGAGAATGCCGCGCGCCAATTCTCCCAGTCGCCCGCCAATGCCGCGTCGATCAGCAGAAAGCCGGTGACGACGGGCGGCGATGCCGCGAAAATGTCTAGCCGTCCCGTCGGCTCAGGTGCCCAACCGAGCAGATAGTAGAAGACATAGATCAGCAGCAGCGCAGAGACGAACGTCGGCGCTGCAATGGCGAGACTGCAGAACAATCGCGTGAGATGATCGATGATCGATCCGGGCCGCAGCGCAGCCGCAATCCCGAGCGGAACCGCCGTTGAAAGAGCGATCACAAGCGCAAGCAAGGTCAACTCGAGGGACGCAGGCAACCGCTCCCACAGCTCCTCCGAGACCGGCCTGCCGCTGGTCAACGAGCGACCGAGATTCCCGCGCGCGACATCACCGAGGTAAATGACGAACTGCTGGTAAATCGGCTTGGAGAGGCCAAGCTCCTCCCGAAGCCGAGCCAGCGAGGCGGCATCGTCATGCTCGGTCGCGAAAAACGCTGCCGGATCGCCGGGCAGAAGGCGCATGAGGACAAAGGTCAGCACCAACACCCCGAAGAGCGCGGGCACCGCCGATGCGAGGCGCAGCATACTGCGCCTCAACACCGCACTCGCATGTGATGCCATAAATCAGGCTCGTGAGAGGTTGCGTACGTCGGGCTGGCGATGGAACCAGTATGTATAGCCGCGCAGGCTGCTCGCCATGACGGCTTCCTGATTGGGCTTCCAGAGCGGGATCAGCGGCACTTCGTCTGCAAGAAGCTGCACCATCCGCTGGGTCATCTTGGAATACGCTGCCGGATCGCGTTCGAAGCGCGCGGCTTCTACCAGCTTGATGATCTCTGCATTACTCCACCTGCTGACATTCCAGCGCGCATCGCCTTGGAAGAAGATGCGGAAGAAGTAGTCCGTGGAACTGAGCGCCGCGCCCGCTGTCTCGATCGTTATACCCAATCGGCTCTCCAGAACGCCGCTCGTCAGCTGCGCTTCCGGAAGCTTCTGTATCTCAGCCTTGATGCCGACACCTTCCAGCGCCTGCTTGACGAGCGCGGCGATCGGCTCGTGAACCGCCGCGTTTGTGAGACCGAAGCTGATGGTCGTTGCAAATCCATTCGCATGCCCGGCTTCCGCCAGCAGCTTCTTTGCACCTTCCAGATCCTGCTTCGAACGCACAGCCTGAGGAAAGCTACCGTCGGGGGGCGTATCGCCCCAGCTGGCTCCGTACAGCGGCTGACCACGCCGGTGTACCGCGGCCGCGAAGAGGTCGTCATAGGGCAGCGCCTTGGCCACCGCCTGACGCAGACGGATATCGTTGAATGGTGCGGCTCGATTGTTCAGCGCAATAAAGGTGAAGGTGTTGCTCTGAGGGATCGACAAAACCTGCACGCTGCGCCGACGCTCGATCGCCATGACGTCACTGATCTGCAGGTCGATGCAGAGATCCGCGTCGCCGCGCTCAACCAGATTTGCGCGGGTTGCCGCTTCCGGCACCGTTTGGGCAATGATGCGCCGGAAGAACGGAAGCTTCCCACCAGGCCCGCACTTCCATTGCTCGTTGCGGCGCATGGTGATGTGCTGACCGTTGACGAATTTCTCAACGCTGTAAGCGCCGCTTCCGGCCGCGTTCTCCTTCAGCCAGCCCGCCGCCCAAGGATCCTCCGCGGTGGCGTGCTGCTTGGCGAGCTTGCTGTTGATGACCCGAGAGAACGGATGCGCGAGATTGCCGGTCGCCAAGCGGTCCGGCTTCGGCAATGTCACCTCGAACGTGTGCGCGTCGACGACACGGAATTGCTCCGGCTTCGTCAACGAACCGGAAGCAAGTTGCGGCGCAGCGAGCCCGCGCAGCGTCACGGCTCGATCGAGTGACCACTTCACATCTTCCGCGGTAACCGGGCTGCCGTCATGAAACAGTGCGTCGCGGCGCAAATGGAAGATGATCTTCAAGCCATCTGGACTGACCTCCCAGCGTTCGGCAAGTTCTCCGCGCAGGCTGTTCCCGTTGAAGGTCGACACCCCATCAACGATGTGCGTATCGAAGGACAGAAGCCGGTCATAGATTGCCATGCTCAAGGGCGGAACTTCGCGTGCTACACCAAACGTCGCCGGATCCAGACCATTCAGTGAATTGGCGACGACGAATCTAAGCGTCTCGGATCGAGACTGCGCAGAAGCCGGATGGACGTTGAGCAAGCCCAACGCGGGTACGGCAGGCAGGGCGATGAAGGCGCGACGGCTGATGGTTGTCATGATGAGTAAGCACAGCTCCTTATGACTACTTCTTCCTCGTATCAAACCTCGCGCCGTATATTGATGCGTTGTTGGCAACAATATCCCTCAGGACACGGCTGGGGCTGGTATGGATTCCGCGATCCTGGACGAGGCGCTTCAGGAAAGAGCAGCATCCGCGGCCATCGCCGAGTGCCAGAGCTTCCTGAACCTCTGCGGGCACAGTTCGGACTGCGAGACCGACCCCGCCATCAAGGCAGCACTACGGCAGATCTCGCCACACGCCGGCCCCCTGAACAGTCCGCCCCACAGAATCAGCCGCGAAATCGCCCCTCTTAGATGCGCTCAGTCGAGGGGCGTGGCCCGGTGGCAAGTACGTGATCGCGTCGCTCAGCCAGCCACGTGGCACGATCTGTCCCCTCCATGAACCGTCGCAGAACGCCCCCTGCGGCTCACCTGGGGTCAGTTGCGCCTTCCCCGCCGAGTATTAACCTAGCGTCGCCAAACCTTGGGAACCGCAACATGTAGTGGGTCGTTGTTTGTACAGCGCCAAAGCTTTCCGCTGCCGAGTATCGCGTCATGCCCAAACGAGCACGTGCCTACTGGAAAGGCTTTCTCCGCCTTTCCCTCGTCTCGATCCCCGTCGAGATCTACAACGCCGTCGAATCCAAGTCCGAAATATCCTTCCGTCAGATCCACAAGCCATCGGGGCGGCGGGTCAGCTACGAGAAGGTCGTTCCCGGCGTCGGCAAGATCGAAAACAGTGACATCGTCAAAGGCTACGAGGTCGACACCGACACGTACGTCACGCTCGATCCCGACGAAGTCGATGCGGTCAAGCTCGAGAGCAAGAAGACCATCGACATCGCGCAATTCGTCGATGTCGCCGAGATCGATTGGCGCTACTTCGAGCGTCCCTACTATATCGCCCCGGTCGATGCCATCGCCGGGGAAGGCTACACCGTCATCCGAGACGCGATGCGCACGACCGGCAAGGTCGGCCTCGCGCAGGTGACGATCGGCGGACGCGAGTGGCTGGTCGCGATTGCGCCGCTGGACGACGGGCTCGTCATGGTGATGCTGCGCTATGCCGATGAGCTGCGCGAGGCCAGCGACTTTTTCGACGACGTCCCGAAGACCAAGCCCGACAAGGAGATGGTCGACCTCGCGGTCGAGCTGATCGGGCGTAAGGCGTCGAAGTTCGATGCCTCCAAGTTCGAGGACCATTACGCGACTGCGCTCAAGGCCCTGATCCAGGACAAGCTCAAGGGTCGCCGTATTGTCGCGCACGCCGAGGAAAGCCGTCCAAAGGGCGCCAACGTCGTCGATCTCATGGAAGCGCTGCGCCGCAGTGTCGGCGGCGGCAAGAAGTCTGCGGCCAAGGAACCGTCGAAGGGCACCAAGCGGCGCCCGCGCGCGAAGACGACGCGCCGTCGCACCGGTTAATAGGCGGCCCGGATGGCTCGTAAACAAAAGCTCTCCGAATACCGCGCCCGTCGCGATTTCACGCGGACGGCTGAGCCGAGCGGTAAGACGACGATCAAGGCAGCGGAGTATCCTCGCTTCATCATCCAGAAGCACGACGCGACGCGGCTGCACTACGATTTGCGGCTCGAGCTCGACGGCGTGTTCAAATCGTGGGCGGTGACGCGCGGGCCGTCGCTCGATCCCAAGGACAAGCGCCTCGCGGTGGAGGTCGAGGATCATCCGCTCGACTATGGCGACTTCGAAGGCACCATTCCCAAAGGCGAATACGGCGGCGGCACAGTAATGCTGTGGGACCGCGGATTCTGGGTGCCGAACGGCGACAAGCCGGTCGAGAAGATGCTGCGCGATGGCGATCTGAAGTTCATGATCGCGGGCGAGAAGCTGAAGGGTAGCTGGGCGCTGGTGCGGATGGCGAACGACAAGTTCGGTGGCAAGCGCACGAACTGGCTGCTGATCAAGCATCGCGATGAATTCGCGCGCGAGACCGCCAATGTCGACGTGTTGAAGAAGGATCGCTCGGTTGCGTCAGGGCGCACGATGAAACAGATCAAATCCGGCAAGGGTGAGAGCCCCAGTCGTTTCATGGTGCGCGGCAGCGATTTCAAGCCAGATGCGATCTGGCATTCAGCGACGTCGGAGAGCGATCCGCCGCATCCGGGCCGCACGACACGCAAGCGCGCGAAGAATCCGTCCGCATCATTGCAACCGAATGCTGTGATCGGGATCGCCATCTCCAAGCCCGACAAGGAGCTATGGCCCGGCGATGATGACGTTGCTGCCGTGACCAAGCTCGACCTCGCGCGATACCTCGCCGAGATCGGTGCATGGATGCTGCCGCATATCGCGGGCCGCCCCTGCTCTCTGCTGCGCGCGCCGGACGGCATCGGCGGCCAGCAGTTCTTCCAGCGCCATGCCAGGCCCGGCATTTCGGATGAAATCGCGGAGGTGAAGATCGCGGGCGATCGCGAACCTTATGTGCAGATCGATACGATCGAAGGCCTCATCGCGATGGCCCAGCTCGGCACGCTGGAATTCCACCCGTGGAACAATGCGCCGCAGCAATACGATGTGCCGGGCCGTCTCGTGTTTGATCTCGATCCGGGCCCCAATGTTCCATTCGACGCCGTGGTGACGGCGGCGCGCGAGATCAAAGAGCGGCTCGAACGCTGCGGCCTCGTCGCGTTCTGCAAGACGACTGGCGGCAAAGGTTTGCACGTCGTCACGCCGCTGCGTGTGACGGGCCGGGACGCACTCGGATGGGATGAGGCGAAGACCTTCGCGCATGCAATCTGCGCCGCGATGGCCGACGCACATCCAGATCGCTACCTCGTCAAGATGACGAAGGCGCTGCGTGGCGGGCGCATCTTCCTCGACTATCTGCGCAACGACGAGAAGTCGACGGCGGTAGCGCCGTTGTCGCCGCGCGCGCGAGCGGGGGCGACGGTATCGATGCCTCTCACGTGGACACAGGTTCGCGCCGGCCTCGATCCGCACCGCTTCACTATCCACACCGTACCGAAGCTTATCGCGCGCTCGTCCGCGTGGCGTGACTACGCGAAAAGCGCGCGGCCGCTCAAGTCCGCAATCCAGAAGCTTGTTGGCTAGCGGACACCATGGCAGTCGCCCGTGCAGGCAAGAAAGCGCCGTCCGCTGCGATCCCGGGCAGCAAGCGCGCGCGTCTTCCCGACTTCGTCGCACCGTGCCTCGCGCAGCGTGTCGCGGAGGCGCCGGTCGGCGAGGAATGGCTGCACGAGATCAAGTTCGATGGCTATCGGCTCGAGGCGCACATCGACAACGGCAAAGTTCGGCTGCTGACGCGCAACGGGCACGACTGGACGCTACGCTTCGCATCCGTCGCCAAGGCGCTCGCGATGCTCGGCGTCGAGGCGGCACTACTCGATGGCGAGGTGGTGGTCGAGGGCGACGATGGCGTGACGAGCTTCTCGGAGCTGGTCGGCGATCTCAAGGCCGGCACATCGGCGCGTATGGTCTACTATGCGTTCGATCTTCTCCATCTGGACGGCCTCGATCTGACTGGCGTGTCCCTCGCCGGCCGCAAGGCAGTGCTCACGCGCCTGCTCAAAACTCGGCGCAAAAGCGTTGTGCGCCTCAGTGCCCACATCGAGGGCAGCGGCGAGAAGATGATGGAGAACACCTGCGCCCTCGGTCTCGAAGGCATCATCTCCAAGCGTACCGACCGGCCCTACCGCTCCGGGCGCACCGGCGATTGGCTCAAGATCACCTGCAGCTTCAACGAGGAGTTCGTCATCGGCGGCTATCTCGACTCGACCGCGCTATCCGATGCCATCGGCGCGCTCTCGCTCGGGGTCTACAAGCGCGGTCGGCTGGTCTACGTGGGCCGGGTCGGCACCGGCTTCAGTAGGCGCACGGCGAGGGAACTCTGGCAGGCGCTGCAGCCACTGCGCATGAAGCGGTCACCGTTCGCGGGCCGTTTAGATGCGCTCCAGCGCCGCGGCGTGCAGTGGGTCCAACCGGAACTCGTCGCTCAAGTGGAGTATCGCACGCGGACCGGTGACGCCTTGCTCCGCCACGCAGCCTTCAAGGGCCTGCGAGAAGATAAGTCTTCGACAGAGGTGGAGTAACAACGGTGACGCCGCCGAGTGGATGAGGCATCACCGATGAGAAAGTTCTCACGCTTTGTCGACCGCATCCACGGAGACTATGCGCCTTGTACAGTCGGGATGAGCGGAAAGGGATACGTCCGTCCGTTATAAGGATCAACTTAGCTCGCCATCGGCATGGACGGCTTGGATCCTTGCACTCCGCAACGACGTTTG